>NZ_JBFNXR010000030.1:0-7099 GCF_040813635.1 Novosphingobium rhizovicinum
ACGATGCGCCATCGCCTGCTCTCCTCCTGGGAAAGCGCATAGAATCAGCATTCATCGCACCTGTCTACGCCCACCCGCGCACAGGTCTCATAAGCTGCTGATCTCAATTGGCGCGCATCACCTGCTGCACCCTGGAAGCTAATCATGATGGTGCCGCGCGAGCCTCGCCTAGCAGCCGTGCCGGGTAGATCATTCGATTTTGCGAGTAGCTCATGCAGTAGCGCGGACGAGCGAGCTGGAAATTGGCCTGACTACGCAGCTTGGGCGCAGCACATGCTCTTTTGCCGAAGGTATGAGGTCTCTACAAGGCGGGACGCTCAGTTACTCTCCTTTCCAGAAGCCGATCATTGAACGCCAAAGGTCGGTATCTTTGGTCGCTTCCCATTGCCCTTTTCCATACTCGACCTTGAACGGGTAGGTATCAGGCCAAGCGCTACCGCCGCCCCAAGCAAGGACACCAGCTACAGTGCTGGGATAATCGCCAACAAGTGCCGTGAACTCTTTGAACCATGCCCTCCCGTCAAAAGCAGGATCGCCGCTGCCATTTGCGAGCCAGCCACGGGCACCACCGCCCATACCTATTTCGGTAATCCAGATGCGCAGCCCGCGGCGCTTGAATTCATCGAATGCCGCTTTGAACTTGGGCGAGACGGCCGTGCCTTTAATCTGTGGTGCGCTCCTGTCGCCCCTAGCCTGATCATTGCCCGTTGTCGTAGGATAGTGGTGCGCTGAGAACTCCACCTTGCCGAGGGGGTCCAGAGCTCCAACGCCACCTATCGCGTCAATTTCCGCCAGCGCCCGCTCATAACCGCCAATGCTGTTCCATCCGCCCCACCCAAGGATCACTGGATATGTGATACCCGCAGCGCGGATGCCGTGGATTAGGTTACGAGCATTCGTGGCATAGCCGGCCTCCCATCCACCCCTGCTACTCTCATTCTGCAATTCCAGATGGATCAGGTCGTTGTCGCCGTAGGTTTCTTTCAGCTTTGTGCCGAGTGCTACCCAGAAGGGCAGAAGGTCAGGATGGCCGTAGGCGGAGTAGGTGTGATCGTCGATGACAACTGCAACGTCCTTGGCAAGCGAGAAGTCTATGATCGGCTTGAGCGCTAGCCATTGCTTTGTAGGCCACCCATTATGCTGGATGACGTTTTGTATCTCGCCATTCTGCCACAGGTGCTTACGCCGGATTGGAATGCGCAAAGCCCGGACGCCGCCATCGAGCACATATGGCGCGACGACCCGCCGTACGTCCTCGTAGTAGCCGTTCACGCTGTTGCTAAGGCTAGTGCCATTGCGCTGTTCATGCTGCAGGGTCCTAAGCGCGCGAACGCTAGCATGAGATTGATCACTCGGAGCCTTCGTCATCGCGTATACCCCCATGGAGGCGAATAAGACGACCACTGCGAGAACGCGGATCATGTACTTTCCCCTTGTGTACACGCTCAAACTCTCTGCTGAGGAGTGATGATCGGTTCCAAGCTATGCACCCAATGCTTCTACACGGAGATGCTCTGCTAGACCGGGCGGTGCAGAGCGCCTGGTCAACGCTATGCACCAAGAGCCTTTGGTTTTCAAAGCCCGCCGAAATCGACTGATGTCCTCGTCGAGCGCCAGACCCGCACCTGGCGATCGATCACCGCGAAGAGATGGAGTATGCGCAAACGTATGGGGTGTTAGCGCAGCAGCTATGGGTTTGGGGCAAAACTGCAACGGCGCTTCCGACAAAACGGTGCAGATCTACGAATTCACACTAAGCGCTTTAGGGATCCGAGCTGTGCAGTTTCATTCGCTATTTAGAGGCGCACCCCGGCCTTCGCTATCTGAGGAGTCAACCGGTGTGGGCCAGATGATGACGTCAGTCGCCTTTGTTCTGTCCTTGACGGCCCTTGCGGTACTCAGCCGCTTCTCCCTCCCGCTAACAGAGTCGAGGGTGCAGATTGTCGTTTTCTGGATATGCGCGGTGTGCGTCGAGTGGGTCATCAAGCCATCACTCGGCATTAAACCAAGATGGTTGCTGGTGGTCTTAAGCGGATTTTGCACTACAGTCGCCATCCTCGCGACACGCTGGTACCTGAAAGGCTTGTGTCCGCATACTTGGCCGCAATGCCCTGACCCACTGACAGCATTTAGGTCGACGATAGGGCTTTAAACTGAGCGCATCAGAATACGAGTTTTCAACGGCATCGTGTAACCGCTGCCACTGGGCTGTCTGCAGCGGTTACATCTCATTGTCGAAGGTGTCAGCCTTAACTGCCCAGCGAGATCACGACGAAGCGCGGGTTATGGCGCCCTTGCGTCACCTCGACCCGCTGGCTGCGGTTCATTTTCGATCAGGCGGCCAACAAACCCGGAGCGCTACAGAGCGAAGGCTGCAACATGCCTTGAGCGATAAGCTCTGCAGCAGCGGTGGGTGCGGAAGAGTTTTGACCATCGCCGATTGAAGTGACCTTGAGAGCGCGGTTGTGCAGTTGCGCCGGATCGGGGAGTAAGCTGACCTTCGTCGCGGCGGCGATCTGAGGCACCGCAGCTTCAACGGGTGCTTTACTCTTCGTAGTCTTGGCCGCGGCGACACCGCAGTCCGCCATGATCGTGAAGCGGGGCTGTGTGGATGCAAGCTCAGCCAGTCCTTTGGTTGCGCGCTTGCTGATCTGACGGATCTGCTCCTTGGTTATGCCCGTGCTCACGCCGACTTCGTCGAGCGTCGCTTCTTCGAACACCCGGCGCTCCAGGATCTCACGATCACGTGCCAGCTTTTCTTCAAGCTTCTGCACCTCTGCCGGATCGATGCGGCCGAACGATGAGCGCGACCCAGTCTGAGCCTCAAGCTGGCGCAGAGCGCGCTTGGGTTGCGGGCGACGGCGAAGTTGCTCAAGGCCCGCTGTACGATTGTGACGAACATACTCTTCAATCAGCGCATCGGTGCTGCGCTTGGCGAGGTAATCGGAGGCGCGGCTCTCGGTGAGCTTCAGCGCGCCTTCGTCCTCAATCAGCCCCTCCAGCGATGTTTCCTCGCCATCCGCACCGCTTATCGCTGTGTGGAGGGACACCGTGGTCGCCTCTACCTTCTTGGCCGATGAGCGCTGGTCCGTCATCAAGCGGAAACGCAGGCTCTGGAGTTCGCCGCGCAGCTGCCAGTTTACAAACGTGGTGAACTGCGCCTTGGTCGGATCATACGCTTCAATCGCGCGGTGCACGCCTATGGCGCAGCACTGCTCGGCATCTTCCCAGTGCGCCACCAAGCCATACTGCTTGGTGAAGTGGCGAATGCGGGGAGCAATCAACTTCAGGATCTTCGCGAATGCCTTATCGACATTTGCCCGCTGCCGAGCGGTCTGCCGCTCCCCCTCATTTGCACGGTTCTCAATAACCGTTGCAACAGCGGCTTCCAAAGCGATGGTGATTTTGGACATGGAGCTTACTTCCGGTTCCCCTGGAGTCGACCCCCCGCCGTCTCCGTGACCGCGCAATGCTCCACACGTTGCGCAATCTTAGTAACCATGCCCATCAGTAGGAATGCGTAGGGTAGGAGCACGTACCATCGCTACGGTTGATCGGGATCGGATGCATTCAACTAGTGCTCGCTCGCTCATCGTGCGAACGTACCGCGCTCGACGAGGATAGTAGGTCCAGCCTCTTAGCGCATGGGGATTGGCTGCAGAGGCTGGACGACCCGCGCGGGCTAGTCCCATTGTAGCATGATGTAGTTCGTAAGTGCTGCGATGGGCAAAAGTATGCCACTGACGCTGCAGGAGAAACGAGAGCAGCCTCGCGTTTTACCGCCTCGTCCCTATATAGAGGGCTGCTATGGAGGACACCAAGAAACGTGCTGCAGCAGCCGAGTTCCGGCGCATGGTCAAGTGGATCGTCCTAGCGGGTATCCTCATGGTGCTGTATATTCGAGCAATGGATGCCTGGAGCCTCCATGCGGTGATCGCCACCATCCTAGGCGTGTTCGTTTCAGTGTTGCTGGGATGTGGTCTGTTTGCGCTGGCGTTCTTCAGCGACAAGAGTGGTCACGACGAGAATGTGGGCGGTTCCACGTCGCGACGTGAAGAATAGCACCGGCGTATGAGTCTACAATTGGCCCCGCGTGCCAAGGCTTGACCTAAAGGCTTCTCATCAACGCACATCGATATAGCAGTCGAAGATAGGGTGAGGTGGTCCCGCCTTCTTGGACAGATTGGCGGCTGAGTTAAGCTAATCCCGGTTGTCGTTCACGCCGCCTGTTTGACGGTGACCGACGAGACGTTCATGGAGTGCCCATAGTACGGGAGCCGTCAGATGGCGCGGCACCTCCGGCGCGCTGGCCATGAGGTCGGGCGGCGGCGGGTACGGCGCCTGATGGCGAAGATGGGCCTGTCGCCGATCTACCAGCGACCACGCACCAGCGATCCGCACCCGCAGCACCGGGTCTATCCCTATCTGCTGCGCAAGCTGGCGATCGAGCGACCCAACCATGTCTGGTGCGCCGACGTGACGTATATCCCCATGCGCCGCGGGTCCCTCTATCTGGTGGCGATTGGACTGGGCAAGCCGGAAAGTCCTGTCCTGGCGATTGTCGAACACCATGGACGCCGGCTTCTGCGTCGCCGCCTTGGAGGAAGCCTTGGCGCGCTTCGGCAAGCCCGAGATCGAGCGGCTTTCAGCTCTTGTTGAAACGTGCACCGATAAGGCGGACATAGGAGCGGAAGACAGGAGGTACGCCATGCTTGGCTTCCAAGATCAGGTCGGCGCTATCGAGGAGCGCAACAGCGAGCGGCTGAAATTCGCACCAAGTCGTACATCAAAGCAAGCCCTCCAGCAGGCTGCCGCGCTGTCCGGGGTAGATGCTTCCGCCTTTACCGTGAATGCTGCCTATCGCTCGGCGATGGAGACGATCGCAGCGCATGAGCGCACCAGCTTGCACCGGTTGACCCATGCAGCCTTCTTCGCGGCGCTTAAAGCGCCGCCGGCACCGACTGATCGGCTGCGCGTAGCCTTCGCGCGTCATCGCGAGACCATCGTCAGCCGGTGACCGCGCCTCAGGACGCAAGGCCTATATCTCGATGATCGGCGTTGACAGCCGGTTTCAGGCGTGCGGCTATGGTGGCGCCTGCTGGTGGATTGTTTGATACGCTTGGCGGGCCCCGCCGAGGCATTGCGCATTGCAGTCGTCATGCTCGACTGCCGCGATCCCGAGAAGGTGGCGAGGCGGCTCCAATATCTCCCACCTGACATTGTAGCGCCGCGCCCACGGCAAAGGCCCAGTCCGCAAGCTTAGACCTTGCTCAGGCATCCGTCATCGTCGATGAGCGTAACCCGAGATGGCGGCGTGTCGCTCCAGTTCCAGAGCACGAGGTTGAGATCCCCGTCCGAAGAGCCGCGGGCGAAACTGCGGACCAGCAGCCCGTTGAAGCCCTCGGCGATGAGGGTTGCGGCGAAGGTCTGGGTCGCAGCCTTGCCGCCGCCACGCATCTGGTCTCGCCAGGTCGGGTCAGCGAGGCCGGCCAAGGTCATGCCGAATTTCCTGAGTACCCTCGAATCGCGGCCGTCGAGCACGTTTTCTATATCGCTATCGTACCCCACGATCGTAGTCGGCTGAAGGTCGCCGACTTGGTTGACCTCCCGGATTGCCGTGTGCAGCGAGGTCGCTAGGTACAGCGCGGCCGTTCCTTTCGGGTTGAAGCGGCCGCCGTACAGCTCGGCGCCGCGCCCCGACAGAGGCTCGCGCGCATGGATCGGGTTCAGCGCCCGATAGAGCTTTCCTTGATAATGCATGGGAGCGGTCAGGCGTAAATGCCTGCATCCACGGCGTCGATATAGTCCAGGATTTCGCCTGCCCTGCCCTCTGACCTGACCCCCAGCTTTCCTCCAGCTGGGATTAGAGCCGGGCGGTTGTTTTGCGCATGAGCGCGGTTGAAGCAATGGGCTGCGCAGCGGAGCCCGTAGGGCGTAGCGGAGCAGGCCATTGCTGTTGCAGTTCGGCGGCGAACGCCGCCGGGGTGTCGTATCCAAGGGCCGAGTGCGGCCTCTCCCGGTTGTAGTCTTCCACCCACGCGGCGATCTCGGCGCGGGCGTGATCGAGGCTGAGGAAGAGCGTCTCATTGAGCAGCTCATCGCGCATGCGGCCGTTGAAGCTCTCGACATAGCCGTTCTGCATCGGCTTGCCGGGCGCGATGTAGTGCCACTCCACGCCAATTTCCCCGCACCATGCCAGCACGGCGTTGGAGGTCAGTTCCGTGCCGTTATCGCTGACGATCATCCCCGGCTTGCCACGCTTCGCGATCAGCTCGGTCAGCTCGCGCACCACCCGGCGCCCGGAGATCGACGTGTCCGGCACCGCTGCCAGGCACTCCCTGGTCACGTCATCGACGACGTTGAGCACACGGAACCGCCGGCCCGACGCCATCTGGTCGTGCACGAAGTCCAGGCTCCAGCGTTGGTTCGGCAGGGCCAGAACCGGTGCCGGCGCCCTCGCGCCGATCGCACGTCTGCGGCTGCGCCGCCGCCTGACAGCCAGTCCTTCCTCCCGATAGATCCGCTGGGTCTTCTTCCGGTTGATCATCACGCCCTCCCGGCGCAGCAGGATATGCAGCCTGCGATAGCCGAACCGCCGGCGTTGGTTCGCCAGCTCGCGCAGCTTCTCTCTCAATTCGGCATCGTCGGCCCGCGTCGAGCGGTAGCGCACGCCCTTGCGATCGGCACCAACGACACGGCACGCCCGCCGCTCGCTCATCCCGTGGCAGGCCCGGAGATGAGCCACAGCTTCCCGCTTGGCGGCGGGCGTCACCACTTTTTTGACAGAAGATCCTTCAGCGCAGCCTGGTCCAGCATCGCATCGGCCAGCAGCCGCTTGAGCTTCGCGTTCTCGTCCTCGAGTGCCTTCAGCCGCCGAGCCTCGGATACCTCGAGCCCGCCATACTTCGACTTCCAGTTGTAGATCGTCGCTTCCGACACCCCGTGCCGGCGTGCCAGGTCTGCGGTCTTCGCCCCTGCCTCGGCTTCCTTCAGCACGCCGATGATCTGCTCTTCTGAAAACCTCTTACGCTTCATCTCGTCCGTCCTTCCATGGACCGGACTCTAATCGAGCGTGGAGGAAAATCAGGGGGTCAGGTCA
>NZ_JBFNXR010000031.1:0-192740 GCF_040813635.1 Novosphingobium rhizovicinum
CCGGCCTTGCCCGATCTACGGTGCGCGACATGGTCGTGCGCTTCGAGCGCTCGCGATTGTCGTGGCCGGTTCCGCCCGAGATCAGCGACGCGGATTTGGAGGAACGTCTGTATGGCGCCTCCGACGTGAAGCCGGGCGGCGCAAGCTGCCGGAACCGGACTGGTCCGTGGTGGCGCGGGAGTTAAAGCGCAGGCATGTGACGCTGCAGGTACTTTGGGAAGAGTACTACGCTGCACATCCGGACGGCTACCGATACAGCCGATTTTGCGATCTGTTCCGCCGCTGGGAAGGCCGCTTGCCGCTGGTAATGCGCCAGAACCATGCCGGTGGCGAGAAGCTATTCCTCGACTACGCCGGCGACACGGTGCCGGTGGTGGTCAACCGGCGAACCGGGGAGGTTCGCGCCGCCCACATCTTCGTCGCGGCAATGGGGGGATCGAGCCTGTCGTTTGCGCCGGCGATGTGGACCGAGCAGTTCCCTGACTGGATCGAGGGTAACAATGCCGCCTTCGCGTTCTTCGGCGGGGTGCCGCAGTTGCTCGTTCCCGACAATGCCAGGTGGCGGTGATCAAGGCCTGCCACTTCGATCCCCAGGTGAACCGCAGCTACACCGACATGGCGCGGCATTACGACACGGCCATTCTGCAGGCACGGCCGAGGAAACCTCGCGACAAGGCCAAGGTCGAAGCCTGCGTCGGGATTGTCGAGCGCTGGCTGCTGGGCAGGATGCGCAACCGGATTTTCTACAGCCTCGCCGAGGTCAATGCCTCAATCGCCGAAAGCATTGCCGATCTCTGACCTGCGGGTGCTGCGCCAGTTCGGCAAGACGCGCCGCCAGTTGTTAGACGAGATCGACGTTCCTAACCTCAAGCCGTTGCCCACAGAGCCTGGGTCCACACTGAATGGCGCCGCTGCCGCGTCGGGCTCGATTACCATATCGCGATCGAGCGACACCACTACTCGGTGCCCCAACGCTTCGCCCGCCGCGAGGTCGAAGCCCGGTTCACCGCGCGCACGGTGGAAATCTTGCTGGGGGGCGAGCGTATCGCTGTGCACATGCGCGGCAGCGGCAATGGCGGGCACACCACCATCGCGAGCACATGCCCTCGAGCCATCGCCGCTACGGGGAATGGACGCCGGCGAAGATCCGCGAGGAAGCGAACCGGATCCGCCCGATGCTGTCGCTGCTGGTCGAGAAGGTCATCGAGAGCCGGCCGCATCCCGAGCAGGGCTACCGCTCATGCCTGGGCATCATCGCTCGAAAAGCGCTTCGGTGCCGAGCGCCTCGAAGCCGCGGCATTGCGGGCGCTGGAAATCCAGGCGCGCAATTACCTCTCGGTCAGATCGATCCTCAAGAAGGGCCTCGACCAGGTGCCCGTCCCCCAATCCCCCGAGCAAGAGCCCATCATCCACTCCAACATCCGCGGCTCGAGCTACTACAACTGAAGGAGCATGAATGCTGAAACACCCTACATTGGACCTGCTGGGCCAGCTCGGCCTTGCCGGCATGGCCAAGGCCTTTACCGAGATGGTCACCAACGACGACGCGGCAAGTCTGAACCATCCCGAATGGTTGGCGCTGCTACTCGATCACGAGGCGACGTACCGGAATAACCGGCGTCTGGCCCTGCGGCTGCGTCACGCCAAAGTGCGGCACCGCGCTGTGCCCGAGGATGTTGATTACAGAACACCTCGGAGCCTCGATCGCAGGCTCTTCGACATGCTTCTCGCCGGGGAGTGGATCACCAGGCATGAGAATCTGGCGATCATCGGCCCGACCGGTATCGGGAAAAGCTGGTTGGCCTGTGCGATCGGCCACAAGGCCTGCCGCGACAACCGTTCGGTCCTCTACACCCGGCTGCCCAGGCTGATCGACGAACTGACGCTGGCCAAGGGCGATGGCCGCATTGCTGGCCGGATGAAGAGCCTCGCCAAAGTCGAGTTGCTCATCCTTGACGACTGGGGCCTTCAGCCGCTCGATGTAAACGCCCGGTACCATCTCCTCGAAATCCTGGAAGACCGCTACGGCCAGCGCTCCACGCTGGTCACCAGCCAACTTCCAGTGGCCCGCCGGCATCAAACGATAAACGGTCCGACCCACGCCGACGCAATCTTGGATCGCCTTGTTCACAATGCTCACCGCCTCGAGCTGGAAGGCGAATCCATGCGTTGGCCAGCAGCGCAAACCGCCGCTTGACCACCGACAATCCCTAATGCCATCAGGCGAAACGATCTGGCTTCTACCCGACCGGCATCAAATCGGAACGATGACCGGAATCAGATCGGAATAGCAGCCGGGATCGTCGGATCCGCAAACCGATGCTCTTGTGACCCAAGGCGGTACATCTCGTCGTCATCTCTGCTGAGCCTGCCACTGTGAGCAGGTGCAAAACCATCGACGTCAAGAAATTCGCTTAGCAGATGCCCGCCACAAAAAAGGCGACGGACGCACCCGTGTGCATCACGCCGCCTGTACCCGGGAAAGGAGCCTCCGCCGCGTTTCAGACGCGCGGCGGCACGCCTCTCAAGACCGTGAGAACTTAGCCGTCGTAGTCAGAGCCAACCGAGGTGTTGCGGGTGGGCGCCGCAGCGGTGATGCGCAGAGCCTCCGCCGACTGGCTGAGAGAGCCGATCTCGTCCATCTCGTCATCGTCCTCCGGCAGCACGCGCTGCAGGGAGGTGATCAGCGTCTCCTTGAGATGAGCAGGCTTGACCTTGGTTTCAGCAATCTCACGCAGAGCAACGACCGGGTTCTTGTCACGATCGCGATCGACGGTCAGCTCGGCGCCGCCCGAAATCTCCCGCGCACGCTGCGCAGCAAGAAGTACGAGATCGAAACGGTTGGGAACCTTGTCGACACAATCTTCGACGGTAACGCGCGCCATGGGGCACTCCAGGTCATCTGCGAGAATGGAAAGGCCGCGAAGTAGTGGAAAAGCGCAGCGCAGTCAATGACTGTAAGGATTTGGGCACATGGGCAACGCTTCGGAAACTGGTAAGCGCGGAAATGGACCTGAATCCGACGGCGACGCGGACAAATTCACGTTTTGAGCGAAAAACCACGTGGCGATGCCTATTCACCTGGAACTGTAATCCGCAGCATTGATCCCGGTATTTTCGGGAGTTGATGCGGATGGTGGGCCGAGTTGCGGATGCAGTAGTGTTGAGCGCCGAAGAGCGTTTGTTTCTCGAGGCTCAGGCGCGGCGGCACAAGGCGGCTCGTTCGCTGTCGGATCGGTGCCGGATGATCCTGCTGTGTGCAGATGGCCTCAAAGCAAGGAGGTCGCCGAGCGCCTCGGGGTACACGAGCATACGGTTGGCAAATGGCGGCGGCGGTTTGTGGAAGACCGCCTTGAAGGGCTCACGGATGAGTACCGGCCCGGCCGTCCGCGCACCGTTTCCGATCGCCAGGTGGCGCAGGTGATTGAGCGCACGTTGAACACCACGCCTAGGGATGCGACCCACTGGTCGATCCGCAGCATGGCTGCCGAGACGGGGCTCTCTCACACTACTGTCCGCCGGATCTGGGCAGCCTTCGGCCTGCAGCCGCATCGATCCGAGACCTTCAAGCTTTCCACCGATCCACTGTTCGTCGACAAGGTCCAGGATATCGTCGGCCTGTACATGTCACCTCCGAACCGGGCGGTCGTGTTGTGTGTCGACGAGAAATCCCAGATCCAAGCACTCGACCGCGAGCAGCCGGTCTTGCCGATGGCGCCGGGTGTGCCTGAGCGGCGCACTCATACCTACGTTCGCAATGGCACGACCTCGCTATTCGCGGCGCTAGACATCGCTACAGGGGCAGTGATCGGGAAATGCTACAAGCGCCGTCGCGCGACCGAGTTTCTCGATTTCCTCAAGCAGATCGACACCGCGATGCCCGAAGGGCCGGACGTACACCTCGTCATGGACAACTATGCCACCCACAAGACGCCGAGGATCAAGGCCTGGCTGGCGCGCCGTCCGCACTGGCATGTTCACTTCACGCCGACCTCGGCGTCCTGGATCAACCAGGTTGAACGCTGGTTCGCTGAACTGACGCGCAAGCAACTCCAGCGCGGCGTTCACCGGTCCACCGCCGAGCTCGAAGAGGACATCCTCACCTTCATCGAGGCGCACAACCAAAGCCCGAAGCCCTACCGCTGGACGAAATCTGCCGACGATATTCTCGCCGCCGTCAGGCGCTTCTGCCAGAAAACAATGAGGCGAACTTCGGATTCAGGTGACTAGTCACCTGCTGATGAATCAACTCGTACCCGTCATTCTCTGCGGCGAAGCGGAACGCGGCTGTGGCCGCGAAGCCGCGCATCCAGTCCAAAGCCGTTCATCCGCCTGGTCGGTGAGCAGACCTTGTTCGAGGCCACACTCTCCCGCTGCCCGGCTGAACAAGGCTTCGCAGCACCGGTTGTGGTCACTGGTGCATCGCACCTGGACTATGTGGAAGCGCAGCTTGGCGATACGCCGGGCAGCGCGATTATCGTAGAACCGTACGCGCGCAGCACTGCGGCAGCCATCGCCTTGGCTGCGATGCGGCTGCCCACAGACGCGGTGATGCTTGTATGCCCAGGCGATCACCACATCGGCGGCCCCAAGGCGTTTACCAGGGCGGCTCATGCAGCCGCGGAACTCGCGCGCGAGGGCTGGCTCGTGTTCTTCGGGATCGAGCCGACCTCTCTGGAGACCGGTTTCGGTTACATCAAGCGAGGCGAAGCGATCGACGGACAAGGGTTCCGGACGGAACGGTTCGTTTAAGGGCCCAATCTCGCTCGTGCGAAGGCCTTTCTCGCAGAAAGCATTTACTCTTGGAACGGAGCCATCGTTGCCTTCGGCGTGGGCGACTTCCTCGAAGAGCTCGGACAGCATCGTCCGGAATTCCTGCAGCCACCGCGCGAAGCTGTAGAAAGTGGGCGAAGCGAAGGACGCCACTTTTACCCAGAGCCTGAGACATTCGCGAGATCTGCGAACGACTCAGTCGACTATGCAGTCATGGAGAACACGCAGCGCGCAGCCATGGTGCCCGCCGACATCGACTGGTCGGACATCGGCAACTGGCAAGCCTTGCATAAGGCGCGCGACCGCGACGATGCAGGCAACAGCGTGCAAGGGCCGGTTGAGCTCGTCGATTGCCGAAACGTGCTCGTCGACAGTGATGGGCCGCGAGTGTCGGTCATCGCCCCGGAGGGCGTCTGCGTGGTGGTCGATGGAAACGACATTCTGATCACAACGACCGAAGGCGTGCAGAAAGTCGGGAAGCTCTCAGGTGCGGTGAACCAGTGAGCCGTGCCTCCTTGTCCTTCCCCGAGAAGGTCCGGCCCACGTGGCGGGGCAGGAGATCGCGCCGGGCAGTTGGGCCGTCGCCGACTCGCTCGACGAGGTCACCTTTGCAAACTCAGGCCTTTGCCTGCTGGCGGCGCCCTGCGTCTGACAGTTAGGTCACCCCGTCCGGCATCAATGGCGCCATTCCCCTTGCACTTCCCTTGCATTGCCCGCAGCTTGGGCTGAACAGACAGCTGGGCCTGAACAATCTGGGAGAGAAGAGGGATGGGATTCACAGGATCCATCGAGGAACGCCTCGCAATTCGCGAGCTTTACGGAATGTACGGTGACGCGAGCTGGCGTGGCGATCGGGAGCAGTGGCTCTCATGCTTCACACAAGACGGACGGTGGACCAGCCACTTGTTCGATGCGACGGGCCATGATGAGCTTCGAGCAACGTGGGACGGACTGTGGGAGGACTGGCAGTACGTCGCGTTCCTTGGCGAGATCGGAGCTATGGATGTCGAGGGCGAAGCTGCGCAGTGCCGTTCCTACGCACGCGAGATCGTCCGCTTGAACTCAGGTGGAACCTTCAAGCTTGCTGGTCGCTACGACGACACGCTTGTCAAAGTCAAACGCGAGTGGAAGTTCGCCCGTCGCGACTACACCCTGATGATCGACGAATTTCCGCCAGAGATGCAGCAACCGTAGATTGAATTGCCGGCGTTTGGCTATTTTACTGGAGAAGCGCGCCGCAGCAATTTGCCGAGTCGGACCTGAAGAAGAGGAGCGGCGGCGGCGAGCTCCTCAGGGCGGCAGAGCGTGCTTGCAAACACCCTGGCGATGACAAGCACCATCGCTAGGTCCAGTGCCGCCATCGCGTAACCCGCGCCGCTTACACCAAACGCTCGGGCGAATTCAAATTGAGCGACGGCAGATTCCTAACCTTCTCTCCCAAAATCAGGCCGAAATTCTGAGGGCGGTCTGGCCACACGCTGGCCGGGAGCAGCAGCAGCGTGATGGGCCGGCGAACATGGCGTAAGTCAGGAACGGGCGGTTATTCGTACCGAAGTTCTCCACGATCCAGTTTAGCACCACCACGTTCGAAGACTAGGACACGCTGTTCAAAGTCGCGTCGATAGAGGTGGACCGCAAATGCTGGGTACGCTGCGCCATCTGCGA
The DNA here is from genome assembly GCF_040813635.1 of Novosphingobium rhizovicinum. NCBI lineage: Bacteria > Pseudomonadati > Pseudomonadota > Alphaproteobacteria > Sphingomonadales > Sphingomonadaceae > Novosphingobium > Novosphingobium rhizovicinum. The sequence continues at coordinate 6,439 of NZ_JBFNXR010000031.1, forward strand.
CGCCGCCGCGAACGAACTCAACGTGTAGCCGTGCGCCGTCGCCAGGCCGCGAAAGACGGGCCCATCGCGCTGAAGGCGGACAAGGCCCAAAGGCTCACGCCACCGACTGCCACCATCCGCAGCGGCGGATGCTTCATCAGCAGCATGACCATAATTAGAAGGTAGACCGCGGTGATCCGGATGGACGTGGTGAGAAGGTCCAGGAGCGCAACGGTAGCTCCGAATATCAGAGCGCGCTGCGGCGACATCCAACCCGTCGTCACCCGGTACAGAAGTACAGCGAAGACCGCATTGCGCGCGACGTGGGAAGTATACTTGATTGGCAGAAATGCTGGATTGTCGAGGGCAGCTTCCAGATTGCCCTGCCAGTGTCCGCCGTGCGCAAGGTCGGTCAGCATGAAAGAAACAAGACATCACCGGTGACAGGAACAAGATCGTCGCGAGCCGGAACAGAAAAGTTCAAAAAATACAACGCCATGAATGGTGGGCGGTGAGGGGCTCGAACCCCCGACCCTCTCGGTGTAAACGAGATGCTCTACCAACTGAGCTAACCGCCCCGGCAAGCCGGATGAGTTGGCATTTAGGGCAATATGCGCGCTCGTCAATCTCAAGATTAATGCGCACGGTTCGAGTTCACCCTGCCGCACTCACGGCAGGCCGTGAAGCCTGCCGTCCTGCTGCCCATTTTTACCGGGCAGCCATCTAGTGAGTGGTCCGAGCCGATTCTGCGGCTTGAACGGTCGTGGGCGGAATGTCGTCCGGATTGTGCTGGACGGTTGCTTGTGGGCTTAGCGGACCGCCGGCCAAGGCGACCCTCTCAGGCGCGTTGTCCTGCTTGTCGGACCTTTCACGAAGATAACGGTAACCGACGTAGCCCAAGGTGCCGATAGCAGCGAGCTTAATTAGCATCATAATCTCCTTTGCTCGCGAACAAACGCTTGCCGAAGGTCATGGATGCCCCTTGTTGCGCCCGCAGACCGCTCTGAAGAGACGGTTCGTCTCTTCAGATGGCGCAACTCAACTGGCAGCCACTTCCAGCTTCTCGCTAATCTCGAGCCATTCTGCCTCGGCGCTCTCGATTTCCTCCAAGGCAGAGGTGCGCTGATTTGCGAGCTGGCCAAGAGTCAGGCCCGCCAAGTCCTTTGCCGCAGTCGAACCGGCCAGAGCTTCGTCGATCTCTGCCAGCTTTGCCTGCGCCCGTGAGAGCGCCGTCTCCGCGCGTCGCAACTTCTTTTGAAGCTCGCGCTGCTCCTTCCAGTCCAAGGCAGCGGCCTTCTGCACGGACGCCGGCGCAGCGCCCTTCGCGCCTGCAACTGGCCGATCCTCCTTCGGCTGATTGCGACCCAGAACAAAGTTCATGTAGTCGGTCATGCTTCCGGCGTATTCCCGCGCCTGTCCGCCATCCACGAGCACCAGCCTGTCGGCAGTCAGTTCAACCATGTGCCTGTCATGGCTGATGAGGATAACCGCGCCCTCATATGCGTTCAGCGCTTGCACAAGCGCCTCGCGTGCGTCGACGTCGAGGTGGTTTGTAGGTTCGTCCAGGATCAGCAGATGCGGCGCATCCCGCGTTACGAGCGCCAGCGCGAGCCTCGCTCTTTCGCCGCCAGAGAGCTTTGATACCGGCGTTAGCGCTCGCTCTCCCGAAAAGCCGAAGCGTCCCAGTTGGCCGCGCACAGCCACAGTGGGCTTTCCGTCCATGGCCCGGGTCATGTGCACCAGCGGCGTGTCGCTGCCGGCAAGCTCCTCCACCTGATACTGGGTGAAGTAGCCGATGGAGAGTTTGCCGGAGATATTCATCTCCCCGTCCATCGGCTGAAGTTGTCCTGCAAGCAGCCGCGCAAGCGTGGTTTTGCCATTCCCGTTGCGCCCCAGCAGGGCAATGCGATCATCAGGATCGATGCGCAGGTTCAGGCGCCGCAGGATCGGCCTGCCCGCGGCATATCCGACTGCTGCCTGATCAAGAGTGATCAGCGGCGGGCGCAGTTCCTTGGGGCTTGGAAAATCGAAACTGAGCGAAGGATCTTCCATCATCGCCACCACGGGCTGCATCTTCGCCAGCATCTTGGCGCGCGATTGTGCCTGCTTGGCAGTCGAAGCGCGGGCGCTGTTGCGTCGGACGTAGTCTTCCAGCTTCGCCCGTTGCGCATCCTGCGATGCCTTCGCCGCAGCAAGCTGCGCCGCCCTTTCGGCGCGCTGACGCTCGAAGCTGTCATAGCCGCCGGGGTACAGGGTCAGCTTGCCACCTTGCAGGTGGAGGATGGTGTCGACCACGTTGTTCAGCAGGTCACGTTCGTGGCTGATCACGATCAGAGTGCCGGGATAGGAACGTAGAAAATTCTCCAACCACAGAGTCGCTTCCAGATCGAGGTGGTTGGAAGGCTCGTCCAGCAGCAGGAGATCAGGCTGGGAGAACAGCAGGCTGGCCAGTGCAACACGCATTTTCCAGCCGCCTGAAAAGCTCTCTAGCGGCTCTGCCTGCATGCTCTCATCAAAGCCCAACCCGACGAGAATACGCGCCGCTCGCGCAGGCGCGCTGTAGGCGTCGATGGCCAGCAGCTGTTCGTGAACATCGCCGAGACGGTCGGGGTCCACGCAGGTTTCCGCTTCCTCCAGCAGTTGCGCCCGCTCCACATCGGCGGCAAGCACCGTGTCGAAGGGAGTCGCAGTACCACTTGGCGCCTCTTGGGCGATGTATCCCAGGCGCGCACGGCGCGGCATCTCAATCGCACCCTCGTCGGCTTCAAGCTGGCCGATCATGACCTTCATCAACGTCGACTTGCCGGCGCCATTGCGCCCGATCAGGCCGACGCGCGCACCAGTGGGAATTGCCGCCGTGGCCTGATCGAGGATGGTGCGCCCGCCAAGGCGAACAGTGATACCGGATATCGTCAACATGAGGCGCCCTTAACAGGCGAGGCGCAAATGCCCAACCGCGCTACGCGCGCTCTGAACCGGTGCTCGTGTTCGGTCAGTTCGCAACCATGCTCTTCGCGACGGCTTCGGCAACCTTGATGCCGTCAATCGCGGCTGAGAGAATGCCGCCCGCATATCCTGCACCCTCGCCAGCAGGGAACAGACGCTCTGTGTTGAGGCTCTGGAAATCCCCACCTCTGGTAATGCGCACAGGCGAGGAAGTGCGCGTCTCCACGCCTGTCATGACGACATCAGGATGATCGTAGCGGGCGATCTGGCGACCAAACACCGGCAAAGCCTCACGCATGGCTTCAACAGCGAACTGGGGCAAACAGCGCGAGAGATCCGTCATCGTCACTCCCGGCTTGTACGAAGGAGTGACCTCCCCAAGCTGCGTCGATGGACGCCCGGCCAGGAAATCGCCGACCTTCTGCCCGGGCGCCGAGTAGTTCGAGCCTCCAGCTTCGAATGCGAGCGATTCCCAGCGGCGCTGGAAGTCTATCCCGGCCAGAGGCCCTTCCGGATAGTCACGCGCGGGATCGATCCCGACGACCAGACCGGAGTTCGCGTTGAACTCGGCGCGCGAGTACTGGCTCATGCCATTCGTCACAACGCGACCGACCTCTGATGTTGCGGCCACAACGCGCCCTCCGGGGCACATGCAGAAGCTGTAGACCGTGCGACCGTTGGCGCAGTGGTGCGCCAGCGAGTAGGCGGCCGCGCCAAGGCCCGGGTGCCCGGCGCAATTGCCGTAGCGAGCGCGATCGACCCAGCTTTGCGGGTGTTCGATGCGCACGCCGATGGAGAATGGCTTGGCCTCCAGATGGACGCCACGTGCGTGAAGCATCTCGAAAGTAGGGCGAGCGCTATGCCCTACGGCAAGGACGACGTGATCGGCTTCGAGAAACGAGCCGTCGTGCAGGTGGAGTCCGCGCAGACGTTGCCGTCCGTCTGGAAGCCTGTCGAGTGCAAGATCCTCCACCCGCGTCTGCCACCGGTATTCGCCGCCCATTTCCTCAATGCTACGGCGCATACTCTCGACCATGGTGACGAGCCGAAACGTGCCGATGTGCGGATGCGCCTGCCAAAGGATGTCATCGGGCGCGCCTGCCTTCACGAACTCTTCCAGAACCTTGCGCCCGAGGAAACGAGGGTCCTTCACTCGGCAATAGAGCTTGCCGTCCGAGAAAGTCCCCGCTCCGCCTTCGCCAAACTGCACATTCGAATCGGGATTCAGCTCGGCCCGGCGCCACAGCCCCCAAGTGTCCTTGGTTCGCTCGCGAACCACTTTGCCGCGATCGAGGATGATGGGACGAAAGCCCATCTGCGCCAGGATCAGCCCGGCGAACAGCCCGCATGGACCGGCACCGACGACGACCGGTCGCAAGCCAGACCAGCCCTCGGGCGCGGACGCCACGAAGCGGTATGCCATGTTCGGCGTGGACCGGATGTCCTTGTCTCCGGAAAACCGCTCCAGCACTGCGGTTTCCACGGATTCCGTGAGCTCGATATCGAGGGTGTAAACGAGCTGGATGGCCGTCCGCCGTCGCGCATCGTTGCCGCGGCGGAAGATCGTAAAGCTGCGCAGGCACTCGCGCTCTATCCCAAGCCGTTCGCAAATTGCAGCAGGCAGTGCCTCAGGTTCATGGTCGAGCGGAAGGGCAAGTCCGGAAAGGCGCAGCATCAGAGCACTCCAGCGCCGTCTTGCCCGAGGTGTTGCCCCATTCTCCTATCGAGTGGCTCGTTCCCACGCCCCGCCAAAGGCGCACGGGTCCGTGCGCCCCGCGATTGATCTATTCCCTGCGACATGGCGGGGCCTCTAGCGCATTCACCAGCGCCTCACGACATTTTCTTGAGGCCAAAACGACTTGCTGGCGCCCCGCTCGCGGTCAGACGCTCAACATGTTCGGCCCGACCTCCGCGAAGTAACGCGCCATCGAGTCGACACAGCTGTCGCTGAGTTCGATGAAGGCCCGGCGCCGGTCCGTGACGTCGCCGACGCGCACGAACAATCCTTGCTCGACCATTTGCCCGATCCACCTCAACGCAGTTGTGGGCGGAACGCCAGAAGCGATGCACAAGGACGTGACAGAGACGCGGCTTTGCTCCGCACGTGCAGCGGTCAGATCCAGCAACATGTCCCAGGCAGGATCCGCAAAGAGCTGCGAATCGAAATAGCGGTTCCGCGACTGACGATGCCGTATCATCCGGCGCACCAGACGCGGGTCCGGGAGCGGCGGCCGCGCCGTACGCGAACGCTCTTCGGCGGTAAGAACCCCATCGTTAACGGACTGCGGCAATCCTTCCTCGCTCACCCCCTGCTGATGAGGCGACAGCCGATCGATCCGGCCCGCGATTTGTCCCACTTGCTCGGTAAGCCGCATCAGCAGGCGGCGCTCGTCCTCGGACAATTCGCGCAATCGTGCGGAAGGGAACTGTGCCAGAACATGGCCCAGAGCAATCACGCGCTCAGCCCGATCGGGGTTTACCCGGATTTGCGCGCCACTTTGATCGAGACATCCGAATACATTGTCCAGAGCATCAACTGTGGTGGAACGATCAGCCGCGTTCCCGTGCGCGCTGCGCGAAGATCCAGCCGGGTCAGCGCGGCAAGGACCTGCCCGTCAACGATCGGGCAATCGACCAGCACGATGTCCGCAAGCGGACGCGCTTCTCCTTCGACAACAGCTGCAAGGTCGCCGGCATGACTGACACGCAAGTCCGACGCCTGTGCATCTTCGCGCAGTATTCCGCGAACATGGGCACGGTCCGCATAGATCGAAAGCGTCAACGGCAGTCCCGCAGGCTCGCTACCGCTGGATCCGTACCAGCAATCGCCGGCAGGCTCATCTGCCTTGAGGATCGCATGCTCGAACTGGTTCATGGCACCGGCTCCGTTCCAACGCCGATTTCGTGAACAAGCGTAGAACGAAACGGGTATATGTCAGGAATGGACCGATCAGGATCGCGAGGTCGATGGCAGCGATGCCGTCACGCCCAGCCTGACAACTCCCGCCGAACCAGATGCTCCAACATGTCCATTCCTGCCTCACGGTCATTCAGGCAGGTCAACGTCGCGAACTCGGCTCCTCCTGCACCCAGGAAGCTTTCCCGTCCGCGGATCGCCAGTTCTTCCAGCGTTTCCAGGCAGTCCGCCGAAAATCCGGGCGCTGCAACCGCCATCCGGCGCGTGCCCGCTTTTGCTTCCTGTTCGATCACGACATCTGTTGCAGGTTCGAGCCATTTCGCGCGCCCAAAGCGCGACTGGAATGTGGTGTCCACTCTCAGCTCGGGGAACTGCGGCGCAAGCGCGTCAGCCAGCAGCCGGGCGGTCTTCCGGCAGTGGCAGTAGTACGGATCACCCAAGCGCAACGTACGTTCCGGCATCCCGTGAAACGAAAGCAGCACGACCTCCGGGGTGAACGGCAGGGCCGTCATCTGCGCACCAAGATCCTGCGCAAGTGCAGCGATATACGCGGGATCGTCGTAGTAGGGCGGCAAGGTCCGGAGCGCCGGCTGCCAGCGCATCTGGCCCAGCGCCTTGCAAACCGCGTCCATCACCGAAGCGTTAGTGGCCGCAGAGTATTGCGGGTACAGCGGCGCGACGAGAATGCGTTCGCAGCCTTGGGCGTGTAGAGAGACGAAGCGATCCGTCAGGGCGGGGCGTCCATAGCGCATGGCCCAATCGACAATCACGCCATCTCCCAGCCGTGCTCGCAACGCTCGCGCCTGTCGCGCTGTGATGGCCGCCAGTGGCGACCCCTCATCCGTCCAGACCTGCTGATAGGCATGCGCCGACTTGCGGGGGCGGGTGCGGAGAATGATTCCGTGGAGGATCGGCTGCCAAACCGCCTTGGGGATCTCCACCACGCGTGGATCGCTCAGGAACTCTGCCAGGTATTTGCGCACGGCCTCTGGGCTGGAGTCGCTGGGCGTACCGAGGTTGACCAGAAGCACGCCAATGCGGCCGTGGGCAACCGGTGGGTGATCGGTCGGTAGAGTCACACTTCCTCCGAGAACAAGGGCAACTGGCGCAGGCGAATACCGGTTGCGGAAAACAAGGCATTGGCGACCGCGGGAGCAACGGCGACCACCCCCAGTTCGCCGGGGTCCTCCGGCTCGGCATCGCTGCTTACAAAATCCACTTCAATCGCGGGACAATCGGCAAGGATAGGCAGGCCAAGCGCGCCAAGCCGACCCGTCATGGGGAGCCCTGCTTCGTAGCCGGTACTACATCCCAGAGCCAGCCCCAGGCCGAAGATGAGCCCGCCCTCGATCTGCTGACGTGCAATGTCGAGGTTGACGATCCGGCCGAGGTCTACAGCGGCCGATAGCCTGCTCACCCGCACGCCCTCCGCCTCGCGCCGGGCGCTGGCGACAACGGCGATGCGGCCATTGCCCATCGCATGACAGGCTATGCCCTGCCCGCTGTCGGCGCCTCCCCCGTCCCAACCCGAAAGCGCGGCGACCCGCTGGAGACACTCGGCAAGCCTGGGATCGTTGCCCAGCATCGCCATACGATAGGCCAATGGCTCTCTTCCCGCGTTACGGGCAAGTTCGTCCATGAAGGACTCGACGAAAAAGGCGGTATAGCCGTGTGCATTGCCACGCATTCGCCCCGCCGGCAGCGGCACGGTTGCCGGGACATGATCGACCGCGAGATGATCGATCGTGTAAGGCGGGACCGCCCCCTCGATAGCCATGGCGTCCGCTTCCCCGGCCACGGCGTCGATCGCTTCGTACGGCGCATCGCCATCGAACAGGCGCCGACCGAACTCGCGTGCGGCCGGCGGCACCGCGATCCTCACGCGCATACCTCCCAGTCGCCCCTCCGCATCGACATTGCCATACAGAACCGCTGCCGCCGGCGACCTGGGCCAGCCTGCGACGTGTTCCTGTGTACGCGACCAGACAAGCTGCACCGGCCGTTTACAGGCTTGCGCAATCAGCGCCGCTTCGATGGCGTGATCGTGCTCCAGTCGGCGGTCGAAACTTCCGCCAAGCGGCATGGGATAGAGGATCACTTGCTCCACATCGAGCCCGATCGCCTGCGCAGCTGCCTCCCGCACTGATTGAGGCGCCTGCGTGCCCACCCAGAGCTCCAGCCGATCCTTGCCAAGGCGAGCCGTAGCCGTTGCTGTCTCGATGGTGGCGTGAACAGCAGGCGCGACTTCGTAGCGCAGCTGAAGCGGCATCGTGCCTGAAAGAAAAGCCTCCGGGTCTCCTTGAGAGTGAATCCGCGTCGCCTCACCCGTGCGCAGTGCATCGTCCAAAGCTTCGGATATGGCAGTGCTGTCGGCGCGATCCGTCGCGGAGAAGCGGGCGTCGACCCGGGTGAGCGCTGTCTCGGCCGCCCACCAGTTACTGGCGACCGCTGCGACCCATCGAGGATTGCGGACGAGAGCGACCAGACCTCGAACACCGCGGGCGGCGTCTTTTTCGTAGCCGGCAAATTGCGCCCGGCCGATATGTCCGTGGCGGATCGCCGCGTAGACCATGCCGGGCAGCCGAACATCGCCGCCGAACTGGTATGTGCCATCGACTTTGGATGGGAGATCCAGCCGTGGCACTCGAACCGGAGCGCCGACCGGAAGCTCAGCCGGGGTCTCGGCAGGCGGCATGTCGCGCAGAACTGGGCTGGACGGTGGATCGCGATCTGCCGCTTCGGCAGCGAGCGGCCCGAACGAAAGCCGTTTCCCCTCGTGAAATACGAACCCGTCGCGGGTGTCGCACTCCTCCCAGTCGACATCCCAGCGCTCCGCAGCTGCCATGCACAGGAGGGCGCGCGCAGAAGCGGCTGCGGAACGCGCAGGCGCTTCGTAGGCGGCAAGCGCTGTGCCTTCTGCAGTCGCAGTGAAGCGATTGGCTCTAGCCCAGCGCCTGACGATGGGGCTGCCCTCTCCTCCGATCCAGTCGGCGGCCACCGGCATCCACATGGGGGCCCAGCGCGCAGCCAGAGGATAATTGGCATAGACCGGGCTCGGAGGAGCCGGTTCAACCGCAATCTGCCGCCAGTCGGCTCCAAGTTCGTATGCAACGACCTGCGGGATTATGGTTGTGACGCCCTGCCCCATTTCAACTTGCGGCACCGCCACAGTGACGACGCCGTCGTTGGCGATCTTGATCCAGCCGTCGAATGCAACTTCTCCGCGCCCCGCTTCCAGCGGCACGGAACTCGGATTGGGGCGTAGGCCGTAAGCCAGCATCAGCCCGCCGCCGGCCAGCGCCCCGATCAGGACACCGCGCCGGCTTACCGCCATTGTTTTGGGCAGTCAGAGCGACACGTCAGGAACGGGCAACTCTTCACGGCTTCTCCAGCCATTCGGTAACACCCGCCGCGATCGCCGCGAACGCTTGTGCCTGCGGCCCCTGACCCGCAGCTGGAGGAATGCCGGCGTCGCTGTCGCGCCGGATGGTGATGTCGAGCGGGATGCGGCCCAGAAACCGGCAGTCGCGCTCATCCGCGGCGGATTGAGCGCCCCCGATACCGAACGGATCGCTGGTTTCGCCGCAATGAGGGCAAACGTATCCGGCCATGTTTTCGACCAGCCCGATCACGGGAACACCGGCCTTGTCGAAAAGACCCATGGCCCGGGTGGCGTCCAACAGCGCCAGGTCCTGGGGCGTAGACACGATTACCGCTCCGTCCGGTTTGAAACGCTGGAGCATCGTGAGTTGAATGTCGCCGGTCCCCGGAGGAAGATCCACCACAAGCACGTCTACCCCGGTCCAGTCTCCTTCCAGCATCTGCACGAGAGCATTGCTGGCCATGGGGCCGCGCCATGCGATCGCCTGCCCTGGCTCGGCAAGATGCGCCATCGACAATACCGGGACGTCCCATTCACTTTCCACCGGGATCAACCGTTTGTCCCGCGCAACCGGCCGCTTGCCCTCGGTGCCGAGAAGGCGGGACTGCGATGGTCCGTAAATGTCTGCGTCGACAAGGCCGACCTTGTACCCCGCCTTGATCAAGGCAACCGCCAGATTGGTCGAGACGGTCGACTTGCCGACACCGCCCTTTCCGGAGCCTACCGCGATGATACGCGGCGGGGACGCCCCTTCAGCCGCCGGATTGCTCCCGTCGCGCTCAGCGGTCATGGCCACCCGCACCTCAGAAATGGCCGCTTCTCCGCCGAGTGCCTCGCGAGCAGCCGCCTCCAACGCCTCCCGCTGACCGGCAGCAAGCCCGGACGCATCCAGCACCGCAGTGGCCCGCCCGTCCTTCACACGCAGCGACTGCAGCCGCTCCCGCACCGGCCCGGGTAGTCGCGCCTTCAACATTTCGCCTTCGTCGCCTGACATGCCCTCTTCCGCTTGCCGATCGTTCGATCCATTCCCCTAGCAAGGAAAAAGCGAGAGAGAGACACTGTTTTTCGCGGCGCGCCGTTCCTATAACGAGGGCCATGAGAACGATCGGTGGTGCATTGGCACGCGGGGCGCTCGCGATGGCGGGACGTCGCAGTCCATGGGGTGGCGGCGAGGACAAGGGTTCTGGCTCGGGCGATGAAAGTGGTGAGGATGGCGGACAGCAGCCACCCTCCGATCCAGGCCGTGGTCCGCGCAATCCTTGGCTGCCGCCCGGTGACAACACGCGCCGTTCTGCGAACATAGAAGACATCTTCAAGGCGCGCGAACAGCGAAAGACGGGCGGCGGCGGTCCAGGCAGGCCGGGTGGCGGGATGCCACGCATGCCCTCACGGCCGGACGGCAAGAGCTGGCTGCCGCTGATGATTGGCGCTGCCGCGCTCCTGTGGCTCGGCGTGAGCAGCGTGCACATGGTCGGTCCCAAGGAAGAAGGCACCGTCACGACGTTCGGCAAGTACGCGCGCACCATCGGCCCAGGCATCTCGCTGACGCTGCCATGGCCCATCCAGGCCGTTCAGGTGAACGACGTCACATCCATCCAGCGCTACGCCATCCCTGAAGGGGAAGGCGAAAAGCTGATGCTGACGAGCGACCAGAACCTGGTCGACCTGTCGTATCTCGTCCGCTGGAACATCAAGAACCTGCGGGACTACCGCTTCCGGCTTGCGGATCCTGAAGAGACGGTGCGCGAAGTGGCCGAAGCAGCCATGCGCTCCACGCTGGCGGAGATCACGCTGGACGACGCTCTTTCAGGTGCGGGACGCGCACGGGCAGAGCAGGGTGTCCGCGAGAGAATGCAACGTATCCTCGACGCCTACCAGTCGGGCGTTGCAGTCCAGGGTGTGGAGATCAAGAAGGCGGACCCGCCGACCAAGGTCATCGGCGCCTTCCAGCAGGTGACGGCGGCACAGCAGGATGCGGAACGCGACCGTTCGAACGCACGTGCCTGGGCGCAGCAGTTGCTCGCCCGCGCTCAGGGTGACGCAGCCGCGTTCGACAAGGTTTACGCGGAATACAGGCTTGCGCCAGAAGTGACACGCCGGCGCATGTACTACGAAACGATGGAGCGGGTGCTGAGCAACAACGAGAAGGTGATCGTCGAATCGAACGGCGTGACACCATATCTGCCCCTTTCCGAAGTGCGGCGGCGTCCGGTCGCTCCGGCGCCCGCTGATGCGACTGCGGCGGCGCAAGCACCTTCGGCTGGAGTGACGCCGTGAACACGATCTGGCAGAAGTACAAAGGGCCGCTCATCGCAGCGGCCGTGATCCTGGTGGCTTTGCTTTCCAGTGTCGTCATCGTTCCGGAATCGCAGCAGGCAGTCGTTTTGCGCTTTGGCGAACCGGTCCGCGTGATCAATCGCTATCGGCCCAACGTGGACTACGGAAAGACCGGTGCCGGGCTGAGCCTGCGCATCCCATTCGCCGAACGCGTAGAGCGGATCGACAAGCGCCTGCTCTCCGTGGACATGCAGCCGCAGCAAGTGCTCTCTACCGATCAGCTTCGCCTGAACGTGGATGCCTACGCACGCTTCCGGATCATCGATCCGGTCAGGATGGTGCGCACCGCCGGTACGCCCGAGCGGGTGAAGGAACAGCTTGAGCCGATTCTGACCTCTGAGTTGCGTCAAGAGCTCGGCAAACGCACCTTCCAGTCGCTACTGACCGCGGAGCGAGGTCGTGCGATGGCAAACATTCGCGATGGCCTCGACAAGGAAGCGCGCGAATATGGCGTGCAGGTCGTCGACGTTCGGATCAAGAGAGCCGACTTGCCCGATGGGGCACTGGAGAGCGCCTTTACCCGGATGCAGGCTGCCCGCGAGCAAGAGGCAACAACCATCCGGGCACAAGGCCAGAAGCAGGCACAGATCATCAGGGCTGAGGCGGAAGCCGAAGCAGCCAAGACCTATGCCGCGGCCTTCGGCAAAGACGCGGATTTCTACGACTTCTATCGCGCCATGCAGAGCTATGATTATGCCTTCACCAACGGCGAACACGGAACCACGTTGGTGCTCTCGCCCGATAATTCGTACCTGAAGGAATTTCGCGGCCGCTGAAGCCACGGATCAAGGTAGCGGGCTCTCCAGGAGCGTGGGAACACGCTCCATTCAAACAGGGTTAAGCCGGACAAGCTTGTATCCCCTGTAAGCAAGAAGACCGGGGGCCCTGCCGCCGCATTGGAGGAAACAAAGGACGTGAAGCCTGTGCGCTATGCTTATGGATTGACCACCGCGCTCCTGCTCGGGGGCGCCACCGCTTCGCTCATCACGGGAAATCCGGCTGGTGCGCAGGTCGCGCAGAATGAAGCCAGTCAGATGAGCAGGGTCGTGCCCCGTGCGGGCGCCCCTGCCAGCTTCGCTGAGCTCACCGCGCAGCTTGCTCCCGCAGTCGTCAACATCTCAACGCGCCAGCGCGTGCAGGTTGCCCAACAGAACCCCTTTGCGGGAACCCCGTTCGAAGGGCTCTTCGGCGGTCGCGGCGGAGCGAGCCCCCAGACGCGCGAAGCCCAGTCTCTGGGGTCCGGGTTCATCATCTCCGCCGACGGGTATATCGTCACCAACAACCATGTGATCACCGCCGAGGGGCGGGGCCAAGTGGAATCGATAACGGTGACCATGCCGGATGGAGTCGATTACTCGGCGAAGCTCGTCGGCAAGGATCCGGAATCAGACTTGGCCGTGCTGAAGATCAGCGCTTCCAAGCCACTGCCTTTCGTGAACTTCGGTGACTCGCGGCAAGCCCGCGTAGGCGACTGGGTGATCGCCATCGGCAATCCGTTCGCTCTGGGTGGCACAGTGACTGCCGGCATCGTCTCAGCCGTCTATCGCAATACGGGCGCCGGCTCAGGCGCATATGACCGGTACATCCAGACTGATGCATCGATCAATCGCGGCAACTCGGGCGGCCCGCTGTTCGACATGAACGGCCAAGTCATCGGCATCAACAACGCCATCTTCTCCCCCACCGGCGGCAGCGTGGGAATTGGCTTCGCAATTCCGGCGGAAACTGCGGCCCCAATCGTCCAGAAGCTGATTAAGGGCGAAGAGATCGAGCGCGGCTATCTTGGCATCCAGATCCAGCCCGTCACCGAAGATCTCGCCGCCTCGCTCGGCATTCCCCGCAATCGTGGCGAGTTCATCCAGGCGGTCACACCCGGGGGCGCAGGCGCAGAGGCCGGCCTGAAGGCGGGCGACGTGGTCATCGCGATCGACGGCAAGGAGGTGACGCGGGAGCAGACCCTGTCCTTTATCGTCGCCAATGAGCAGCCGGGATCCCGCGTACCGGTCGATATCATCCGCAACGGCAAGCAGATGCGCCTGACTGCCAAGATCGGCAGGCGGCCCAGCCAGGAAGAGCTTGCGCAGCAGACCTTCGATCCGGAAGCGGAGCAGGGCAGCGACGAACTCGGTGCGCCCCAGCAGAGCCAGGATCAGACGGCAGCAGCGCAGGCTATCGGCTTCTCGTCGATTGCCCTGACGCCTCAGATCGCGAGACAGCTCGGCGCCTCGGAGGGAACGACGGGCGTGGTAATCACCGCGGTCGACCCGAGTTCGGATGCGGGCCAAAAAGGTCTGCGTCGCGGCGACATCGTACTCTCGGTAAACTATGACGCTGTGCGTGCACCGCAGGACGTGGAGAACGCAGTGCGGGCCGCCAAAAGTTCTGGCCGCGACGCCGTGCTGGTGCGCGTACAACGCCGTGGACAACCGGCAGCCTACGTGCCGATCCGCCTGCGTTAATAGGGGGCTGGCTCGCTGAGCCAGCCTGCGTCCCTAGGACAAGGTTCAAGAATGGTGTCCGGTCTGCTGTGACCGGGCGCCATTTTTTATTGCGGCTGCTGCACAGGTTGCGGGTTGCGGTACACATTAGGACCGGGCGGCAGTTGCTGCTGCACGCTGCTCCCAGATCCGGCACGTATTGTCCCCTGAGCCGAGGGCGCCGCACGTAAGCCAGGGTCTACCTGCGCACCGCGGCCCGTCGCCCGATCCAGAAAATCGTCGCCGGCAGCAGCAGGAGGCGTTGCGCGTCCGCGCTCATAGATCCGGTCGGCGCGCGGCTGTGTGATGCCATCTTCGTATCGGCTCAGATCGTCCTCGGTTTCCATGCGGCGCGGACCGCCCGGCTCGATCAAATTGCCCTCATCGTCAGTATAGTAATACTCGTCAGGGCTTCCGAACAGCATCTCGTCATCCGGCTCGAGCTGCCATTCGGGCAACTTGAGTTCTGTGTCGAACTGCTTGACCGGCCGCTTCTTCACAGCTTCACGCATATAATCTGCAAAGGCCGCTGCAGGTGCGCGACCGCCCTGAAGTCCAGACACGGCTTTGGCGTCGTCGCGGCCCATCCATACGCCCGTGGTGATGCCGCTGGAGAAGCCCAGGAACCAGCCATCCTTGTTGGAGCTCGTCGTGCCAGTCTTGCCCGCCACCGGACGCCCGATCTGCGCAGCACGTCCCGTACCGGTTGCAACGGCCGACTGCAGCAGGTCCGTAATTCCCGCGGCAACATACGGCGGGACGAGCACCTGCCCTGTCGTAGGCTCGTGCTGATACAGAAGCTCACCACCGGTGGTGGTGACCTTCATGATGCCGTACGGCTCGATCGAAGTGCCGCCCGCTGACACCGCTGCAAAGGCGCGGGTCATGTCGATCACGCGCACCTCAGAGGTGCCCAGGACCATTGATGGATTTGTATCGATGGGAGTGGTGATGCCAAAGCGCCGGGCCATCGAAGCCACGGTACCAAATCCGACTTCGTTCCCCAAGGCGGCAGCAATCGTGTTCTTCGAGTAAGCGAAGGCAGTACGGATATCGATCTCGCCTGCGAAATTGCGGCCCGAGTTGTTCGGACTCCAGCCATTGATCGTGACGGGTTCATCCACGACACGGTCGTCCGGAGTGTAGCCGGCTTCAAGCGCCGCTAGATAGACGAACAGCTTCCACGCCGATCCCGGCTGTCGCACAGCTTTTGTCGCGCGATTATAGTTGGTGTTCACGTAATCGGTGCCACCGACCATCGCTCTTACCGCGCCGTCGTCGTCGAGACTGACCAGAGCGCCTTGTGCACCCTTTGGCACATTTGCGATGATCGCCTGTGTTGCTGCACGCTGCATTCCGACGTCTAGCGTGGTCCAGACCTCGATCGGCTCGTCTGTGTTGGGGATCAGGATATCCAGCTGCGGAAGCGCCCAGTCGGTAAAGTACCTAACCGAGTTCTGGCCCTTCTCCTTCGCGATCTTGACCGCATCGAGGTCGATGCTCGCAGCTTCAGCTTCCGAGATGACCCCCGCATCGACCATGGTTCCAAGTACGACCTGGCCGCGGGACAGCGCCGCCTGTACATCTGCCGTGGGTGAGTAGTTCGAGGGCGCTTTCACGAGGCCGGCTATGATGGCGGCCTCAGCCGTCGATAGCTCTGTTGCGGCATGCCCGAAGAACTTGCGGCTCGCCGCATCGATCCCATAGGCGCCGCCGCCGAAGTAGACCTTGTTCAGATAAAGCTCGAGAATCTCGTCCTTGCTGAACTTGCTCTCGATCGCCAGCGCCAGGACACCCTCGCGGATCTTGCGACCAAAAGTGCGACTGTTGTTGAGGAAGATCGTGCGGGCAAGCTGCTGCGTGATGGTCGAACCACCCTGCCTCCAGCGCCCGCTCTCCACGCGCACCATCACCGAGCGAGCGACGCCGATCGGATCGATGCCGACGTGCTTGCGAAAACGCCTGTCCTCCACAGAGACGATGGCGTCCTTCATGACCTCCGGGATCTGCTCGTACGGTAGCCACTTCCCGTAACTGGGCCCCAGAGAAACCAGCTCCGAGCCGTCACGAGCGCGCACAACGATCATCTGACCGTTCTGGCTGCTTTGCAACGCGGGGAACGATGGCAGCTCCCGCGCCGTCATGAACACCGCGGTCCCTACGAAAATCGCGCCGAGCAGCGCGATGGCGCCACCCCAGATGAGTAGCGCACGCAGGGCACGCCTCCACCAAGGCTTGGGAGCGGGTCCGGCTGAGCGGCGACCCGAGCCTGCGGCGCGCCGGCCGTTTTCCTTCGGCATTCTCGCTTATGAACCCTTATGACGAGCAAACATCGCTGGACCGCATAGGCTTTGCAGCAGCGATCTGTAACCCGCAGTTAACGGGATGGTACGCGATCAGCCCTCTTCGTCGTCTTTCGGCTGAAAATCCATGGCGGCCGAATTGATGCAATAGCGCAGGCCCGTTGGCCCCGGACCATCCGGGAAGACATGCCCGAGGTGTCCTTCGCACGTGGCACAGCGAACTTCCGTTCGCACCATCCCGTGCGAAACGTCACGATGTTCGTGAACCGCCTCTTCCTCCACAGGAGCCGTATAGCTCGGCCAGCCTGAGCCGGAGTTGTACTTAGTCTCTGAAGAGAACAGCGGCGTGCCACACCCCGCGCAGGTGTAAAGCCCCTCCTGCTTGTTCTTCTCGTACTTGCCAGTGAAGGCCCGCTCCGTCCCTTGCTGACGAAGGACCGCGTACTGCTCTGGCGTGAGCCGCTCGCGCCATTCTGTTTCGCTCAGTTCCAGCTTCTTGGTGGTCATCGTGGGCTACTCCTTCGCCGCGATATGGACCTGAGCGCGCCAGATTTCCACCCAATGCGCGATGGTTCGGGCAAGGTACGCTTCTTTCGCGAACAATTCTCGAGAGGATGCGTTGCGTGGGCATTCACCATGGCTTGTTGTGATCCGCAGCAGGTCATACGCCCTAACAATTATTGCTTTATCGGAGTCGCGCCGTGAACCAGCCCTCGGGTCAGACGCGCCTGTTCCTCAAAGGTCGTTTGCGCCATGCCATGAGCGAACGCGAGGGCGCCCTGCTCGATTCCCTTACGGAAACCAGCGAGCGCGTTCCGGACGGTCATATCCTGCAACGCCGTGGCGTTCCGGCCGACCACAGCACCTTGATCCTCGATGGCTTCGTTGCTCGAATGATCGAACATCGGGGCAGCCGCAACGTCGTCGGCTTGCAAGTGCCCGGTGACTTCGCTGACCTGCATGCCTTCGCATTGAAGCGTCTGGATCACGACCTGGTCGCCATCGGCCCGGTTCTTCTGGCATATGTCTCGCACGCCAAGCTCGCGACCGTACTCAAGGAGGAACCGCACCTGACGCGCATCCTGTGGTTCTCAACCTTGCTGGACGCGGCGATTCACCGGGAGTGGATTCTCAAGCTTGAGCAGCTCCGGGCGGAAGAACGTCTGGCGCACCTCATGTGTGAACTATGGCATCGGCTCAACTTCGTCGGACTGGCCGATCCCCACGGCTTCAACATGCCCCTTTTGCAAACGCACCTCGCCAATGCGTGTGGAACGACGGCGGTGCATATCAATCGTGTGCTCAAGTCCGTGCGCCAGAAGGGGTTGCTGGATATCAACCGCGGACGCGTTTCGCTGCCTGACCGGCCTGCGCTGGAACGCTTTGCACAGTTTCAGCCGGATTACCTTTACGGCGAGGGATCGCTGTTCCTGAGCGAAGACCTTCGTCAGCCCTGACCTCTGCTAAAGATCGGGGAGCGACTGCTCCGCGAAGCCCCATCCGGCCAGGGCCTTGCTGCGCGACCGTGTCAAAAGCTTCGCTCCATCAGCGATCGTGAACACACTGGCCCGGTCGAACTGATCGAGTTCGTTCCAAGCGACCGGCGCAGCCACGGGAGCGCCGGCCCTCGCGCGCGCTGAGTAGGGGACCACAGCAGTGGCGCCGCGCTGGTTTCGCAGCCAGTCGATAAAGATCTTACCTTTGCGTTTGGCCTTGCTCATCGTGGCGAGGAACCGATCCGGCTCTGCCAATGCGAGTGCTTCCGCGAAACGGCGCGCAAAATCCTTGTGGGTCGCCCAGTCATGACCCGGGGTGAGCGGCGCAATGACGTGCACGCCTTTTCCGCCGGACAGCATGGCAAAAGTTGTAAGGCCCAGTTCGGCAAGCCGCGTTCGGATATCCTTCGCCGCCTGTTTTACGTCCGCAAAGTCCAGGCCCTCGTCAGGATCCAGATCGATGATGATGCGGTCCGGTTTTTCAACCGCGTCCGCACGAGCGCCCCAACCGTGAAATTCAATGGTGCCCATCTGCACGCACTGCAGCAAGCCTGCCGTGTCGTTAACGTAGAGGTAGTCCTCCGTACCACCGTCCTTCTCCTGGATCGGCACTTGGTGGACGTTCTCGCCAAAGCTGCCGCTGTCGTGCTTCTGGAAAAAGCACTTTCTTGCACGACCTTGCGGGCAGCGGACCAGGCTGATGGGCCTGTTCCCCGCGAACGGGAGCATGATAGGAGCGATCTGCTCATAATAGGCAGCAAGCTGTCCCTTGGTCTGTCCGCTTTCCGGGAAGATGACACGATCCGGATTGCTGATTTTGACCGCCGGCTCCGCTCTCGGCGCGGCAGCGGCCTTTTCCGGCTCCACCTCCTGAGCGGGTTTGTCCGTCCTTAGCCCCAGAAAGCTCGCATGGCGCACCCGCCCCTCTCCCGTAAACTCGGCAAAGGCGATTTCCGCGACCAGCCTGGGTTCAACCCAATGCGCGCCGCGCGCTTCTGTGCGCGGCACCTCCAGCGCCGGCTCCTTGCGCGCGAGGGTTTTCAGCTTTGCGCCCACATCGGCCAAGGTCGTGCCATTGAACCCGGTTCCCACCTTGCCTTTGTAAACAAGGTCATCGTCTTCGTACTGCGCGAGCAACAAGGAGGCGAATGGACGCACCTTGGTTGAAGACTTGGTCCAACCGACAACAACGAACTCCTGCCGGTTGACGCACTTCACCTTGACCCAGTTCTGCGAACGGCGGCCAAGATACGACGCATCAACCTTCTTGGCGATGATCCCTTCCTGTCCTGCCTCGCACATGGCCTGAAAAAGCTTCTCGCCCGCGCCGATCACGTGATCGGCCACACGGATCGGCGGCTCCGCGTCCGCCAGCAGCGCTTCCAACCGCTCCTTTCGCTCGATATTTGATAATCCGGTCAGATCCTCGCCATTCAGCTCAAGCAGGTCGAATGCAAAGAAATCGAGCACATCTCGTTTCGACTGTGACCCGTGGCCACGCTTCAGAACCGCTTGGAGGGAGGAGAAGTCCGGGTTTCCGTTCTTTCCATACGCGACAATTTCGCCGTCGATCAGGCATGGCGGCAAGTCGAGCGCGGCGATTGCACGGACCAGCGGCGCAAATTTGTCGGACCAGTCATGGCCGTTGCGCGTGTTCACCACGACCTGATCGCCTGCTGCCGATATGAGCGCGCGATAACCGTCGAACTTGATCTCATGCATCCAGTGATTGCCGGATGGAACGGCATCCACCAGCGTAGCGAGTTGCGGGTTCCGGAACTTCGGCGGCTTAGCCGAAGAGCTACGGCGTTTTCGCTTTGCCTTGCCGGCAATGTGCTCCGCCGCTGCCTCCATCTGCGCGTCGAAGCTCTTGCCCTTCTTGCCTGCCAGCGAGAACTCGCCATGCTTGTCTGCCGCAATTTCCGCCATCGAGCGGCCTGTAAGCACGCTTGTCAGACCATGCTCGACCAGCCGGTCTCCCTTCTGGGCATGAGCATCCTGGACTTTGCGCAGCAGCCAGTTTTCCCGCTTTTCGCCAGGCCGCGGCTTCATTCGCACGAGCAGCCAGTCGCCTTTCATGCGCTCTCCGTGGAGAGTGAAGTGCAAATGACCGGCCTCGATGTCTTTCGCGCTCTTCCCCGGAACAGGTGCCCAGGTCCCCTGGTCCCAGAGCATGACAGAGCCGCCGCCATACTCGCCTTTCGGGATTACCCCCTCGAACTCAGCATAGGCCAGCGGATGGTCCTCGGTGCGAACGGCCAGCCGCTTGTCATCCGGGTCGAGGCTCGGCCCCTTGGTTACGGCCCAGGACTTGAGCACGCCATCCACTTCCAGCCGAAAGTCCCAGTGTAACCGGGTTGCCGCATGCTTCTGCACGATGAACAGGTTCCCTTTCGGGCTCTGCTCAGGTTTCCCGGCGGGCTCAGCCGTTTTCTTGAAGTCGCGTTTGCGGTTGTACTCGGCGAGGGGATCGGCCTTGCTCATGGCTCACGTTCCTCCGGAGTTGTCGGCTCTCCAATCCTGCGCTCGAGCGTCCAACGCCTCTCGACGAAATAGAGCAGCGTGAGCAACGCGACCGAGATGACAGAACCTGTCAGAACAAGGGGCCACTGTCCGGCCCCGCAGGCAATGCCGATTACCGCGGTGAACCACACGTGCGCCGCCGTCGTCAGGTTGTGGACACGCCCGCGCGAGAAGACGATGAGGCCGGCCCCTATGAACCCGACGAAGGCGCCCGTCCCTTCGAACACGCGCAGCGGGTCCATCCGATCGCCATCGAGCTGATGATAAAGGGAGAGGATCGACACGGTCATCGCAGCGGCGGCAACACAAACGATTCCATGTGTCCTTAAACCCGCAGCGTGGCCACGTACCTCACGGTCAAGGCCAAGCAGCATCCCCACAACCGCCGCGAACCCGAGACGGCTGAGGAGATCGGCATCGATGGCATCCACCGGTACGGGTGCGTTAAGGCGCATGCAGTCAGGCGCTCTTGCGCGCACGACCAGAGGATGAGGCTGCCTTGGTCTTGCTCGCGGTTGCCTTGGCAGGAGCCTTCTTCGCGGTGGTCTTCTTGGTTGGGGCCTTCTTCGCAGGTTTGGCGGGTGCGGTATCGCTGTTGCCGACCGACTTTTTCAGCGCAGCCATCAAGTCGATGACGTTCGAGCCACGATCCGTGCTCGGCTCCTCCACGTCTTCCAGAACCTTCTTGCCCTTGGCCTTCGCTTTTTTCTCCACCAGAGCCTTTAGCGCTTCCACATAGCGGTCGCGGAACTCTTCAGGTTCGAAGGGAGCGCTCTTCTTGTCGATCAGTGTGGTCGCCAGATCGAGCAGATCCTCGCTCGGCTTCTCGTCGGGAATCTCGCTGAAGTAGCTCTGCGCCTGACGCACTTCGTCGGCGTAGCGCAGAGTCTCGAGGACAATGCCCTTGCCGCAGGGTCGCAAGCTGACAAGCTGCTCGCGTCCGCGTACCGACAATTGACCGAGCGCGATTTTCCTGCTTTTGCGCAAAGCCTCCCGCAGGACGATGAACGCTTCATCCGCCAAATCATCGGCCGGCACGACATAGTAGGGCTTTTCGAAGTAGAACACGTCGATCTCATGCTGATCGACAAACTGGACGAGTTCCAGCGTCTTGCGGCTCTCGATCTTCACCGCTTCGATTTCTTCGTCGTCGAGCAGGACGAAGTTGCCTTTCGACAGTTCGTAACCCTTCACGATCTCTTCGCGATCGACCGGGCCTATGCCCTGCACCACCTTCTCGTATTTGATCGGTTTGCCCGAGGGTTCATGGATTTGCCGGAAGCTGATGGATGCGCCCGACTTCGTCGCCGCGTAGATCTCCACCGGGATAGACACCAGGGCAAGCCGAATCTGCCCCTGCCAGTATGCCCGCGCCGCCATGTCGTTCGCTCCTTTTCGCGAGTCCATAGCTCGCGAAAAGCGGTGCGGTTCCCGGTCCTACCGCGCTCCGGCGAGCGCCTTCTGACGGCGGCGCTGCACAGAGCTGCCCATCCCGATCGCCTCCCGGTACTTGGCGACGGTGCGCCGGGCGAGATCGTAACCTTGCGCTTTCAGCAAATCGACCAGCGCATCGTCCGAAAGGATCGCCTTCGGATCCTCGGCATCGATCAGCCGCCGTATCGCTGCCTTGACTGCCTCGGCCGAAGCGCCCTCTCCACCCGCGGTCGAAACCCCAGAGGTAAAGAAGTACTTCAGTTCGAATGTCCCGCGCGCGCACTGCAGGTACTTGCTGGAAGTGACGCGGCTCACCGTCGACTCATGCATGCCGATCGCCTCAGCCACCGTGCGCAGGGTCAAGGGCTTCAGGTGCGAGACGCCGTTGCGGAAGAAGCCTTGCTGCTGCCGCACAAGTTCGGTTGCAACTTTCAGGATCGTCTTCTGCCGCTGATCGAGCGCCTTGATCAGCCAGTTGGCATCCGAGAGCTTTTCTGCGAGCCAGCCGCGCGCGGCCTTGTCGACGCAGCTGCCCTTCAGCTCGACGTAGTAAGGCCGGTTGACGATCAGCCGAGGGACCGTCGTCTCGTTGATCGTAATCGTCCAGTTGCCGTCAGCCCCCGGTTCGACCAGCACATCGGGGACCACCGTGCCGCCGCTGTCTCCGCCGAAGCGCAGGCCGGGTTTCGGATCATAGCTGCGAAGTTCTGCCAGCATGTCCGCCAAGTCTTCGTCGTCCACTGCGCACAGGCGCCGCAGGCGCGCAAACTCCCCTCTGGCGACAAGATCAAGGTTGTCGATCAGACGCGCCATGCACGGATCGTAGCGGTCGGCCTCCCGGGCCTGCAGTGCGATGCATTCCGACAGCGTCCGCGCGCCTACGCCGGTCGGTTCGAGCGACTGCACCAGCGTCAGAGCCGCTTCGCACTCTGCCAAAGGCACACGAAGGTCATCACAAATTTCACGCAGCGCAACAGGCAGATAGCCGGCCTCGTCCAGGAGGCCGATCAGATAGCGGGCAAGCGCTGCGCTACGCTCATCCGGTGCCACCAGGCCGATTTGCGCTTCGAGGTGTTCTGCGAGCGTCTCAGACTGCCTCGCTCGCTCATCAATGCTGGGGCCTTCCTCGCCACCGCCAACTCGCAGGTCGCCGCTCCAGAAACTGTCCGCATCGTGGGATGAGGTGCTTTCGCCGGTCTCGCGATCGGAAGCGGCTGCGCCATGGTCGATGTCGAGCGGCCGGTCGTCTGCAGCGCGCCCCTCTCCGATCAGACGATCGACGGGAGAGCTCTCCAGCGTGGTACGCCGCAGGTCCGCTTCGGGCGGAGCCGCCACCGGTTCGCCAGCCTCGCCCCCCACGTCCAGCAGGGGGTTGGCTGCCAATGCGTCACCGATGAAGCCTTCAACCTCGAGATTGGAGAGTGCCAGCAGCTTGATCGCCTGCTGCAGCTGCGGCGTCATCACGAGCGACTGGGTCTGCCTGATATCCAGGCGCGGTCCCAACGCCACTGGTCAGTGCTCCGAGCGCGCCCATCCCCAGTGGGCGCTCAAAGCGTGAAGCCTTCGCCAAGATAGAGGCGCCGGACGTTTTCATCCGCAACCAATGCCGCCGGGCTGCCGGCAAAGAGTACTTGGCCGCCGTAGATGATGCAAGCGCGGTCGACGATATCGAGCGTTTCACGCACATTGTGATCAGTGATGAGGACGCCGATGCCGCGCGTCTTCAGATCCTTCACCAGATCCCGGATGTCCGAGATCGAAAGCGGATCGATGCCGGCGAAAGGCTCGTCGAGCAACATGATCGATGGGTTGGCCGCGAGCGCGCGCGCAATCTCGCAGCGACGCCGTTCGCCTCCCGACAAGGCCATGGCTGGGCTGGACCGCAAACGCGTCAACCCGAACTCATCGAGCAGCCGCTCCAGTTCGGCCTCGCGCACCGCCTTGTCAGGCTCCATCAGTTCGAGCACGGCCCCGATGTTCTGCTCTACTGTAAGCCCGCGAAAGATCGAGGTTTCCTGCGGAAGATAGCCCAGGCCAAGGATGGCCCGCCGATACATCGGCAAGCGGGTCACATCCACGCCGTCCATCATGATGCGGCCCGAGTCGGGGCGGACCAGTCCCATGATGGAGTAGAAGCACGTCGTCTTGCCCGCGCCGTTGGGCCCTAACAAACCGAGCACCTCACCTTTCGCAACAGAAAGCGAAATGTCCGTCAGGACAGCGCGCTTGTCATAGCTCTTTGCGATCGAGATCACCTCAAGACCGCCATTCGCCGCAAGCGACGCGGAATCGATGGCGTCCGTGACGGCAGCCTGCGTGTTCTCAACGGTCTCGGTCATGTCGAAGCGGTTTAGGGAACGGCCCCGGCCCAAGCAAGGCGGCATTTGCCCAACCGCGTGAGCGGCACAGCTGCCCAGCCGCGTGAGCGGCACAACGCGTTGCTCCACTCTTCCGTCCTGCGCTTGCAGTTGCGATTTACGAAAGTCGCCTTGAACATTCTGCAATTTGCTGGTTTACTCTCATTACAGTTGCATGACCGCGCGATTGAGAGGACGGCGGATGGACAAATTCACACGAGCCGACGCCTACATGCCCCGCGAGGCTGAGCGGACCAGCGTGGATTGGCGCCGTCGCATGAGCGACCACATTGCCTATGCGCTCCTTGTATACACCGCCCTCCAGATTTTCGTGACGATCGGCGCTCTTAAAGCCGAGAACGGGTCGTTGCTTCCCTACCTGGCTCTTGTCCTGCTGGTGGTTGCGATCATTCCTGCCTGCCGCCGATTTGAGCACCGGTGGAACCGGCTAAACGACGATGAAGCGCACGATCCTGCCTTGGCGCCAGCCTACAGGCGCGATCGCACCGCCCTTTGGCTTCTCGCGATCGGCCTTCCGTTTGCACTTACCGCTCTGTTCAAGGCCCTCGCACATTTCTTTGCCTGACGGCCGCTTCAGGCCAGATCGCCATTTCTCCTCAGAGTCGAAGCCCTCGACGCCGATGATTGCCCTGGCGCTCGCGCACGCCTAGTTCGTGGCTGCGCTGCATCGCCAATGCGTGCAGCACCGTATGAGGAGTCCAGCCAGCCATGCTTAGCCCCCAGGCCGCCACAGACCGCGCCGCAGATCTTGTCTCACGTGCGCGCCAGGCAGGGGCAGATGCCGCTGACGCAGTCTACGTCGCGAACGCATCAGAGGGCATCCAGATACGTCTGGGCCGGCTTGAGGACGTGGAACGATCAGAGGGAGAGCAGATTGGCCTGCGCGTCTTCGTGGGCAATCGCTCTGCCAGCATCGGCTCGTCAGATCTGACACCTGCGGCGCTGGACGAACTCGCCGCACGAGCGGTCGCGATGGCGCGTGCAGCGCCCGAGGACCGCTTCGCTGGGCTCGCGCCTGAAGAGTTGCTGTCTCACGGCCCCTTCGCCGACTTTGACACGTTCGACCCTTTAGATCCGGGCGCAGAAGCGCTGCGGGCCGCTGCCGAGGAAGCCGAAGAGGCTGCGCGGGCTGTTTCAGGAGTCACCAACTCCGATGGTGCGAGCGCCAGTGCGGGCTCCAGCGTCTTCGCCTTGGTGACGAGCCACGGATTTGCAGGCGGATATCGTGGCTCCAGCCACGCGATCAGCGCCAGCGTGGTAGCTGGTGAGGGTGCGAGCAAACAGCGCGACTCTGCTTGGCGGCACACACGCCACCGCGCCGACCTGCCCTCCCCGGCGGAGATCGGCAGGCTCGCTGGCGAACGGGCCGTGACACGCCTGAAGCCCGCCCGTGTGCGCAGTGGCCCGATGCCAGTCGTCTTTGATCCGCGGGTATCCAGCAGCATCGTGGGTCATCTGATTTCGGCGATGTCCGGCAATGCCATTGCGCGGCGCAGCAGCTTCCTGCTCGACAAGCTGGGCGCGCAACTGTTCGCCCCCTCCATCCTTATCATCGACAATCCTCACAAACCGCGTGGCGTACGCTCGCGCCCGTTTGATGGCGAAGGCCTTCCGACCAGCCGCAGCAACCTCATCGAGGACGGACGGGTGACTGGCTGGCTGATGGACAGTGCCGCAGCGCGACAGCTCGGCGCGCTACCCACGGGTCATGCCGCGCGGGGGAGCGGCGGCGCGCCTGGAGTCTCCGTGAGCAACGTGCACATGGCCGCGGGCACGATCAGCCGCGATGCTCTTGTTTCCGATATTCGTGAAGGCATTCTGGTGACTGAGCTGATCGGTCAGGGCGTCAACGGAGTCACCGGCGACTACAGCAGGGGCGCAAGCGGCTTTCGGATCGTCGACGGAGTAATCGCGGAACCCGTCGCCGAGTTCACCGTAGCGGGCAATCTTCTCGCGATGTTCGCGCAGATGACACCTGCCGACGACCTTGAATGGCATCGGCCGATCAATGTTCCGACGCTGCGCATCGACGGCATGACGGTAGCTGGCGACTGAGGCACCAGCCGTCGGTCTGCTGCAGGCGCTCAGTGCATACGCGCGTGCGGGCCCGGCGCTGACCGCCAGGCGGCGACTGGCGAACCTTCGATGTCCGCCAGAAGCGCGGAGGCGTGCGCCGCGAGGATCGCGAGGGCAAGCGTCGCGCCTTCAGCGGTCTTCTCTTCGCCATCGGCGCATACAGCGGAGGCTAGGCAGGTGCCGGTACCACCCTGCGACAGCAGGAAGGGCCTGCCCCTGCCCATGACGAGCAAAGCCGCACTCTCGGTGGCTCCGCACGCAAGCATCGCGTCCACGACCGAACGATCCTCAGCAGACATGCCCATGAGCACGGCGGCTTCCTGAAGGCGAGCAGCTTCTTCGCCGCACGTGCTGGCCAGACAGGCGCGAAGGAACCCCCGTAACTGCGCCTGTCGCGCGGGTCCGTTCATCGCTTCGGTAAACATGGTGTTCCTTTCTTGCGTAGCTCGTCCCCGGCAGTTCGACAGGGCCAGACTCTGGCGATCGGATCTCTACCGGTATGAGCATCATTGTGACCCCGTGCATTTCCACGGGATGAAGGCTAGCTGGTTGTTCACGCGCCGCTGGCGAGCATTGATGGCGATGGGGGCGTGGCATCAGACCCGCCGACCTTGCGCGCCTGAGCACGGGCATGCCGAAGGGCGAGCCAGGCCAGGTAAGGAGCACATAGGAAGCGGATCGCGAGCGAGGCGATGGTCAGCGCAGAGAGCAGTGCGAAATTGGCGCCGATGGTGTCTGCCGCGGCGACCGTGACCCCGGCGAAGGCCAGCAAGGCTATGCCGATTAGCGTCTCTGGAAGAGCATCCGCGAAGATGGAGCCGGCCGCAGAGTCCACGGCAAACTTCGGCGTCCGGCGCCAGGCAAGCGGCTTGCTGGACAGCCCCGCCAATCCCGCCTGAAGCACAGTGTACGTCAGGGCATTACGTGCAATCTCTCCGCGCACCATATCCGGAATTCGCGTGGTCCCGGTGAGCTTGTAACGGTGCCAAATACCCACGAGCCACGCGCCAGTGCCCAGGACGAACATCACCCAGGCGGCGTCTGGCACCTTCACGGGAGCGACAACACCGCTGATCAACGCTGCGGCAAGTGCGCCAAAACCAAGCAGGCCGCCAATCATGGCGAACAGCACGCGCAGTGGTGCAATGCAGCGCAGCACCTCCAGCATTTTCGTCCACCCCGGTAGCGGCTTGGCCCAGGGCGAAGGAAGGAACAGGCGCCAATGACGGCGCAACTGCTGAACCGGACCCGCCGTCCAGCGGAAGCGCTGCTTCTTGTAATCCGAAAACGTCTCCGGGATGAGTCCGCGCCCGAACGTTTCGCCAATGTAATAGCCGGAGTAGCCGACTGCGCGCAGGCGAACGGAAATCTCCGAATCCTCGGTCAGGCACCACTCGGCCCAGCCTCCTGCCTCCCTGATCGCCGCAGTACGCAGGATGCACATGGTGCCTATGGTGAAGGCGCCGCCGTACTCACTCACGCCGATCATATCGACTTTG
This sequence comes from Novosphingobium rhizovicinum, assembly GCF_040813635.1. NCBI lineage: Bacteria > Pseudomonadati > Pseudomonadota > Alphaproteobacteria > Sphingomonadales > Sphingomonadaceae > Novosphingobium > Novosphingobium rhizovicinum. The sequence continues at coordinate 34,186 of NZ_JBFNXR010000031.1, forward strand.
TTGTTCGGCATGTACTCCCAGTAACAGGAGGTGAGGTAAGGGCTCTCCTCATAGTCCCTGTAATCATGCGGCGTCTGAACGTAGCCGACGCGCTGATCGCGAAAGAAGGGCAGCAATCGCGCCAGAAAGTCAGGCTGAGCCAGGTAATCGGCGTCGATGACGGCCACGAACTCTGCTGCGGGGTCCATGACCTCGAGGCAGAAATTCAACGCGCCGGCCTTTGCCCCTGGCAGCGGCGAAACGTGGAAGAAGCGGAACACTTCTTTCCCAGCCGCCGTATTAAGCCGAGCACAATGCGCTTCCAACGGGCGCCAGAGTGCCTCGTCCTTGGTGTTGTTGTCACACACCAGCACTTCGAAATTGTCGTGCTCCAAGGCAGCGAGCCGATCCATCGTGGCGATCACCACCTCAGGCGGTTCGGCATAGCAAGGCAGCTGGATCGACACTCTCTGGCTGCGCGTGCCTGGACCACCGCGCGGAGCATCCACCGGGGTGCGCCAGGCACCATGGGTCAGCACGGCATCGCGCGCGAAGCGCTCGGCAAAGGCCAATGCGAAGACGCCGCCACCGAAAACCATGCCAGCGCCGGCCAGCATCAGCGTGTTCGCGGGCAGCCCGGCCTCACGCAGGAACAACGCCGTCCAAACAAAGCCGAACCAGAACGTCAGAACTTCAGTAGTCAGCAGGATGACGCCGGGCATGTTCAGTTTGGGCGCCACGCGTGCCAACGCGATTGCAATGACCAGGAAGGACACGACGACAGCCGCAAGCCCTCCAACCGATCCGCCCATCAGCAATGTAATCACGCCGGAGCCGAGCAAGCCCAGCGCAACACTCCCAAGCAAGACCTGCCCCTCGTGTCCTCTCAGCCGGCTGTAACGGTTCGGGCCGGCAACAGAGCGAGCCACCATCCATGAGGCGAGCAGCCCCATGACGGCGAGGAAGTACATGGAAGGATCGAGCGCGGCTCGAGTCAGCGTCAACACGTTTCAATAGCTCCAAGGGACCGTCGGACGCCTCCTCAACAGAGTTGAAGCAGCGACCAAGGCGCAGGAACTTGTGTCGCAAGCGTGTGGGTCCCGTGCTGGATACGCGAATGCGCCCAGCCGTTAATTTTGCCCGACCGGGCGAGCAGACCCGCTGGAGCTATGCAGTGAGTGATCCGTTTGGGGGCGCCTAAGCTCCACCTAGGCGCATATCTATGCGCCCGAGTCCCGCTCTCCTACTGCCGGGTCCCGGAACAGCGTGAAGACGCGGCTTGAGAAGCGCCATTCTCCCCCGTGCTGGATGAAGCTGTCAGCGTATTCGCCGAACACCTCGTTGCCGGTGCCGAAAATAGGGCCAGCCATCATGCTGCTCGCGAATGCGCGGTCGCCATGCACCTCTACAAGCAGGTTATGGATCAGCGGCACCGGGTGCGAGCGCCCCTTGCCCGAAACGAGGTAGGATACAAGATCCTGCGGACTCTCGAAGCGCTGCACCACCGTGTGATCTTCACGATCTGGCGCGCCTTCACGCACCTCGAACGTCGCTCCTGGCGCGAAGAGTTGCTCCACATCTTCCGGCCTGTCCCTTCGTACGGCAAGGGCATACGCATGTACGAGATCGGCAATGGCCAATCGAGCCTCGACCTGCTTCAGCCGATCCGCTTCGCTCATGCGGACGCAATCTCCCGAACGGCACAATCCGCGCGAATTGCCTCGCTGCGCTGGGCGACGGAGGGCCATACGTCCGGGTGGGTGAGGATGTAGAGCCGATCTGCCTCTATACCCTCGCAGACCATTTCGCCGACTTGCGCTGGCGTCACCGACGATTCCGGCATGGCTGCTGTGTACTGCCGGATGTCGCCACCCGCCCGGACGGTGTTCTGGGCCAGGTTCGTCTGTACGTAGCCGGGACATAGGACACTGACGCCCACGCCGTGCGGCTCCATCTCCATTCGCAGGCTTTCGCTCAGCGCCGTCACCCCGAACTTGGCGACCGCGTATGCCCCAACACCCGGAATGCTGGCAGTGAGGCCCGCCTGTGAGGAGGTGTTCACAATGTGCCCGCGCCCACGCTCCCGCATATCCGCTGCGAAGGCAAAGACCCCGTTGACGATGCCCACGAGGTTGATCGCCAGAATACGATCGAAGCTCTCAGGATCCATGTCGGCGAAGCCTCGCCCGTTGGGGGCGATGCCAGCATTGTTAACGAGAATGTCTACAGGCCCGCGCGCAGCTTCGGCCTGCTGTTTGACTCGCTGCCACGCCTCACGGTCTCGCGTGTCGAGCACCACGCCCGACAGAGAGGGTTCGGAAGCGCAGACTTGCGCCAAAGCGTCTTCGTTGATGTCCGCTATGGTGACGGCCATGCCGCGCCGTGACATCGATTGCGCGATTCCCAACCCGATGCCACTTGCTCCACCGGTAATGAACGCGTGCCTGCCCTCGTTCAGTTTCATGGCCTTGCGCCTCTCCATGTCATCTTCTGTTTCTTGAAGTCAGGATGCAGCACGTCCGCCTCGCATGCAATCTCGGCGCAAGCACTTCAGTCGATTGCGCATATACGCAGATCCTGAGAGGCGTTTCTGGGCTCAAGACCTACCCGGCGCGCCCGGGCGTATGGTCGCTGCTCGGGGTTCGGTGAAAGGCTGACGGGCGTCCGGGCAGTGGCCCAGTTGTCCAAGTACCGCTGACACAAGACTGCGCCACCTTCACCCCATCTGAAACAACATCGCCGCTCGCCCGTCTCCCCCCATAGGAGACGCTGATGGAACATGGCGAAGCGCTAAGACTGTTCGGGGTAACGCTGGTCGGCGCCACTCCCGAGAATGCCAAGAAGATGTTGATCACGATCGCCTTGATCGTGGCCGTCCTCCTTTTCTCGACCCTGTTTCGCGCCCTCTTGACCCGCTCACCCGGCAAGGGGCTCACCACCATCCGGCTTCGGTTCTGGTCCAGGCAGGCCGTTGGTCTGCTCGCCGGAAGCACCCTGGTACTGGGGATCGTCTCCATCTGGTTCGACGACCCCACGCGCCTGACTACCGCGCTGGGCCTTGTCACCGCCGGCATCGCTTTTGCATTGCAGAGGGTCATCACGGCCATCGCAGGCTACTTTGTCATCCTTCGAGGCAAGACGTTCAACGTCGGGGACCGGATCGTCATGGGCGGTGTACGCGGAGACGTGATCGCCCTCACCTTTATGCAGACCAAGATCCTCGAGATGGGGCAGCCGCCCGCGGTGAATACCGCCGATCCTGCCATGTGGCTCCACTCGCGCCAGTTCACCGGCCGCATCGTGACGGTCAGCAACGACAAGATCTTCGATGAACCGATCTACAACTACACGTACCACTTCCCCTACGTCTGGGAGGAGATCCGGCTACCGGTCAGGTACGGGGACGATCGCGCCACCGTCGAGGCCATCCTGCTCGAAGCAGCACGGCGGCATGCGGTTAAGCTGGAACAGCTCAATTCACAGGACCATACCGAACTGGAGCGCCGCTACGGCATCAAGGCGGTGGAGATCGAGCCGAAGGTCTACTGGCGGCTCACCGACAACTGGCTGGAACTCACCGTACGGTTTCTGTCTCCGGACCATGACACGCGCCTGATGAAGGACGCGATGAGCCGGGAGATCCTGGCCCGCCTCGATCAGGCTGGCATCGGCATTGCCTCTGCCACATACGAGATCACCGGCTTGCCGTCGCTCGAGATCGCACGGAAAGGCTGACGAGATGAACGACGCTGGCATGCCGAAGGGGCGCTTCGTGTGGCGGGCGACAGGGAGGTTCGAGTGCGAGGGGGCGTGACGGGCTCTCGCGAGCATCTGCTCTGGTCGAACTTCTGGGCGCTGCCCTGCCTCATGATCTTCGCTGCGGCGGGCCTGACCAGCGCTATGTTGGCTCTCGACGCAAGAGGGGGGTCGGCATGGGTGATGGACGCTGGCTGGCCGCTCAACATTCCGCCGACAACGGCTTTGGAGCTGGCAAGCGGTCTGGTCACGCTCCATTCCGCCTTCGCTACCCTCTACTTCTCCATCACACTGCTCGTGCTGACCCTCGCAGCCAGCAATCTCGGTGTTCGCCTCATCGACCGCTGGATCAGCGACCGGACTATACGGTTCACCCTGGGGCTTCTCCTCTCACTGCTGACGTCCTCTCTGATCGTGCTGCTGTCCACGGGTGGTGAGGCGGCGGCGTCGGAGGAAATCCCGCGCTTGAGCCTGCTCGTGCTCGTCTGCGCAACGGTCGGCACCCTGGGCTGGATGGCCAATGCGCTTCACCACCTGGGGCGCACCGTTCATGTGGACACCTCCATCACCAGATTGGGACAAGACGCCGCCACCAGCGTAAGCCGCAATCGTCACCCGGGCCCGCCCGGACTTGAGCCGACAGCAGGCTCACCCATTCGTGCGTGCAACACCGGCTATATCGACGCGATCGATACCGAGCGCCTCCTTCGCGAGGCAAACAAGCGCGATGCCTTCCTGGTACTCACGCACGGCAGGGGAGACTTCATGATCGCGGGTGAACAAATCGGGTGGGTTGTCGGCGCGCCGGGCGAATGGATAAGCCAGCATATCGCATGCTCCTCATTCCGCAGCGACACCGGGGGGCCCCTCTTCGAAACGAACCTGCTGGTAGAGATAGCCGCCCGCGCCCTGTCACCGGCAGTGAACGACTTCTACACCGCCCTTTCATGCTGCGACCGGATCGCTGCGGTTCTTGCGGTCGCACTGGAGGTGCATCATGCGCCGCAGTGGCTGACCGACCGGGAGGGCACACCGCGCCTTGAGCTGCGGCGGGAACGAATTACCGAGTACATGGACGGTCCTCTGAAGGCGCTCAGGCAAGCTGTGGCCGCGTATCCTTCAGTTGCCGTCCATATGCTGAATTTGATTGCCCGCCTGCCCGCCTGCGACACAGGTGACGAAGCCCTGCGCAAGTTCCTGCTTGCTCACGCCGAAGCACTGGCGGACCATGCGACGGCACGCGCCGAACTCGACCAGGACCGCACGGACATTGCGATGGCCCATGCCCAAGCCCGCCAGAACCTTTCGCTTGACCGGTTATGACAAGTTCGCCGTCCGCCGCCTCCCCTGTTCACTGCGCCTGTTCAACGCGGAGCAGGTCGAGCATCGCCCGCTTCTGGCGTCTCACCAAATCTGCATCTCGGCGTCTTCCGCAGAGATTCGGCCGCGCTCGTCCATCATGTCCTTGGTGATACCCGCGACATAGCCACCCAGATCCGGCTCGTAGGTCAGATCTCCCCAGGACACTCGCATGTATCGCGAACCGCCAAGGCCGAACAGGCCGCCGTCCGATACGATCACATGCGCCACCTGGCCGGTTCGCTTGTTGACCATGAGGTTGTGAACGTGGCCGATTTTCGCTCCGTCAGTCCCGTAAACCGACGTACCCTCAACGCGGTCGGAGCCGATCAGCTCGTGATTGCCGACGGTCTCGACAGGCGCCCCGGGGCCGCTCGTGTCGATTTCTCTCTCTGGCATGCTTGGCCTCCTTTCGAAGACCAAACGCCCCGGCCGCCGGCAAGTTCGTCCGCTATCGGCTGATCGCCTGCAGAACGGATCAGCCTTGTGCCTCGCGGATCATCTTGAAACCGTAAAGCAAGTGCTCAAGCTGCCCATCGGGCACAGGAGGGAAAGCAAGCTGTTCGCCGCCTGTACGGATAGCGTCGATCTTCACCGCCACGTCCTCCAAGGTCCACTGCGGCTCGAATACCCCGGCATTCTCCGCGACCCAGGCGCGTGCAACACGGCCGCCCATCGCGACGTACATCTCACCGCTCGCGGTGCAATCCTCGTGGCACAACCAGCCGACCATCGGCGCTACCTGTTCCGGCTCCATCGGCGGGAACTTGCTGGTGTCGATGCCCTCGGACATCCGGGTGACCGCGGCAGGCACGATCAGGTTAGACTTCACGTTGGCGTTCTGGCCCTCAATCGCCGCCGTGTTGGACAAGCCCATGAAGCCCGCCTTGCAGAGCGAGTACGTCACGTTATCCGACTTGCCGTAGAGGCCGTTAATCGAGCTCGTCAGCACGATCCGTCCGTACTGCTGGGCCATCATGTGCGGGAAGGCTTCGCGAACGACGTGATAGGCACCCTTGAGGTGCACGTCGAGAACCGAGAGGAAGTCCTCGTAAGCCAGTTCACTCAAGCTGCCGCGCCGCACATTTCCAGCTGAGTGGATCAGGATGTCAATGCGTCCGAAGCTGTCCAGCGCGGACTGGATGATAGCCTTGCCACCTTCCGGCGTTGCGACGCTATCGGTGTTGGCCACTGCGTCGCCGCCCATGCTGCGGATTTCCGCGGCGAGCACTTCGGCAGGCCCCTCCTCCGTCGCGTCTCCGGCCATCGAAACGCCCGGATCATTTACGACGATCTTGCAGCCTCTGCTTGCAAGCAGCAGGGCATGCGCGCGCCCCAAGCCCCGGCCTCCGCCCGTGATAACGGCAACCCGGTTATCGAAGCGCAGTTCTGCCATCTCTCATCCTCTCCATCTCGGTCTGCTGCGCTCTCTTAGCGAAGAGAGCGAGTCAGGCAACGACTCCCGCGGCCTTCAGCGCGGCAATCCGCTCGGGCGACAAGTCCAGCACGTCCGATAGAATGGTGTCGGTATGCTGCCCGAGCACCGGGGGCGCCTCCGGCAGTGGCTGCTCGGCATCGGTAAAACGGATCGACCGGTTGACGATCGGGATAGGACCAAGTGTCGCGTGCTGCGCCTCGACAACCATCTGCCGGGCAACTGCCTGAGGCTGGGAAAGGGCTTCCGTCACTCCCAGGATCGGCGCGTGCGGCACCTCGTATCGGGTAAAGATCTCAACCAGCTCATCGACGGTGTGCCTTTCCGTGAAGGCAGAGACAATCGCATTCACCTCCTCGCGCGCATCGCGTCGCTTCTCCAGCGTATCGTAGCGCGCATCGTCGGACAATTCCGGTTGCTCTATCGAGCGGCAGATGCGCCCCCAGAAGCCGGGCGTGAGGCAGGCGACGACGATCGAGCCGTCTGCGGCCGGGAAGATGCCATAGGGAACGAGGTTGGGATGCTGCGAGCCCACCCGCTGTGGGTCCTGTCCCGTGAAGAAGGCAAGTTGCGCGATGTAGCCGAGCATGCCCATGAGACCGTCCATCAAGCTCACATCGATGTGACGCCCGACGCCGGTGCGCTCGCGCTCGTACAGAGCTGAAAGGATGCCGATCGGTCCGTTGATACCGCCCACGAGGTCACCGAGCGGGATGCCCAACTTGGTGGGCAGTCCGTCGCGCTCGCCGTTCATGGACAGCGTGCCGGACATCGCCTGAAGAACGATGTCGAAGCTTGGCCGGTCCTTCAGCGGCCCCGTCTGGCCATAGCCAGAGATCGAGCAGTAGATCAGGCGCGGGTTGATCGCCTTGAGCGCCTCATATCCCAGGCCGAGCCGCTCCATCACGCCAGGCCGATAGTTCTCGACAAGAACATCGCACTTGGCAGCAAGGTCCTTCACCAGCGCCAGACCCTCGGGGCTCTTGAGGTCGACCACGATCGACTTCTTCCCGCGGTTCACGGCGAGATAATAGTGGCTCTCGCCATCGCGGATCGGCGGAAACGTGCGAGTTTCGTCGCCGGTGCCCGGCGGCTCGATCTTGAACACTTCAGCGCCCAGGTCAGCCAGCGCAAGACTCGCCGCGGGTCCAGCCAGCACGCGCGTGAAATCGATCACGCGCACGCCGGCCAAGGGGCCTTTCCACTCGGATAGTTCGCTTCCGGTCATCGGCTCATTTCAGGTTATCTGCCTCTCTCAAACCCCGCCGCTTCCGGTCTGTTTACGACAAGGCCCGAACCTCGCGAAAGGTTCGGGCCCACATCGTCATGCCGGTTTACGAGCAGGCATGCTCAGGGGATCAGCCCTTGCTCGGCAGTTCCGCGACGGCGGTACCGAACGCAGAGAGCTCACCGCGATGGGTGGTCGCCTTCTGCTCGATCTCGACGTACTTCTTGCCGTTCTCTTCGAACTTGCGCTTCACTTCACCGGTGATGATGATCGCATCGCCATCGGGATTGTGACGGCGGATCTGGCAGCTCGACTTGTGGAGGAAGCCGTCATCGCCGATCCAGTCGGTGATGTGGTGCGTCAGCCACGAGGTACGCTCTGGACCGTAGTCGTAAGCACCGGGCGCGCCGACCTCGAGAGCGAACGCCTCGTCCCAGTGCACGCGCTCCGGGCAGTCCGGCACGTTGAAGCGGTTGCGGATGCCCAGGCCCGGGTGCGCCTTCTGCATCTTGTACGCCAGACGGTTGGCGCGGATGTAGAGGCCGCCCCAGCCCTGTGCGTAAGCGATGAAGCCGGTGACGGTCATCGGGCCCTTCATCATCGGCGGCAGCTTGTCGCCAACATTCACGTCCTCGAAGTAGCGCGGCGTGGCGCCACGGATCTCTTCACGGTCGTAGATGTCGTAGAACTCGTCGAGCTGCTCCTGCGTGAAGGGCTCAACGCGACCACGCGCTTCGGTGTACTTCGTACCACGCTCACGCGCCTCGTCACGATCGGTACGGAACACCCAGGAGTCCGCACCCGCGACCTTGTCACCGTGCTGGTTGAAGAAGTCGACGTGGTAGATCTGCTGGAACGAGCGGCCGGCGAACTTGGTCTGGTGCTCGACGAGATCCTTGAGGTACGCCTCGGTGTGGATCGTGTCGTTGCGCAGAACCGGCTTTTCCCAGGTCCAGTCTGCGCCCGCCCACATGGCGTGCACGCCCGAGAGGCCGCCGCAGTAGCCGGATACGATACGGCTGGTGGTGAACAGGAACGAAGGGAGCGCCACGAGCGTGCCGTACTTGGTGTTCTTGGCGTACTCGGGGTCGCACCACAGTGGGTTATCGTCGCCGATGCCATGCGCGTAGTGACGGATCGCGTCACGGCTGGCTTCGTAGTTCCAGGGCTCGACCGTGTTTTCGATCTTCACGCCGATGCGGGCGCGCAGATCGTTAAGGCCTTCCTCGGTGATCTTGGGGAACTTGTTCTTGGGAGCGTCTGCTTCTGCCATCTAACTCTTCCTGACTAGAATTCGTTTGGTTCGTGGGATTGGATTAAGCGGCTGCTGCTTCGGCAGCCTTCGCTGCCTCGCGGTCCCGCAGCATCTTGCGGTGGACCTTACCGGCGGGGTTCTTGGGGAGTTCGTCGACGAACTCGACGATGCGCGGGAATTCATGCTGCGCAAGGCGCTCACGGGTGAAGTCCTGCAGTTCGCGAATGAACTCGTCACTGCCCTCGCGGTTGGCGACAACGAAAGCCTTTACGACTTGGCCGCGCTTCTCGTCGGGTACGCCGATAACGCCGCACTCCAGCACATTGTCGTGGCGCAGCATGGTGTTCTCGATTTCGACGGCGGACATCGTCCACCCGGCCGAGATAATCACGTCGTCGGCACGGCCGCAGTGATAGAAGTAGCCGTCCTCATCCGTCTTGGCGCGGTCCTTGGTGGTCATCCAACCGCCACCACGCCACAGCATGAGCTCCCCGATCTCGCCTGGATCGGTGACCGTGCCATCAGTCCGATGGACTTCCAGCTTCTGGCCCGGAACCGGCTTCCCGAGCGAGCCGGGCTTCACGACGAAGTCCTGGGCGCCTGGATAGTTCACCAGAACCACGCCGATCTCGGTCGTACCGTACATGGAGCAGGCGGGTACCTTGAAGTACTCGTCGATCCACTCCAGCGTCGCCGGGTCGATCGGCTCACCGGTGTAGGACAGCTTCTTGAAGTGGAAGCTGAAATCGCCCCCCTTCCCGCTGTTCTTCATCATTCGGTAGTGGGTCGCCGCCGCGGACATGTTGGTAATCTTGAAGTCGTCCAGCGCCTTCATCAGACGCACCGGATCGAAACGCCCGGCGAACGTGCCCGTGGTCACGCCCATTGCGAGCGGCGCCAGCGTGCCGTGCCACAGACCGTGACCCCAAGCGGGCGAGGACGGGCAGAAGAATTCATCACCCGGACGAATGCCGGTGCCGTAAAGCGCCGCAAACATCAGCGTCACCAGAGTGCGGTGCGAGTGCTTGACCGCCTCCGGCAGCTCGCGCGTGGTACCGCTGGTGTACTGGAAGACGGCCATGTCATTGGCCTTCGTCTTCGGCGTGTAGGTGGTGGGGTACTTCGCGATCACATCCAGCAGGCCGTCATCCGCTACGACGACGCGCGGCTTGCCATCGACCGCCACGGAGCGAGCAAGCTCAGCTTTCTCGACGTTGGTGATCAGGATCGAGGGATTGCAGTCGCCGACGCGCAAACGCAGCGCGTCCGGACCGAACAGCGTGAACAGAGGTACTGAAATCGCACCTGTCTGCATCGCGCCGAACAGGCAAACATAGAAGGGCAGCGAAGGCTCGAGCATGAAGGCGATGCGCTCCCCCGGCTGCACACCCTCGGCGTCAAGCCAGTGCGCAAACTGCGCGGCGCCTGCAGAGATCGTATCGAAGCTCAGGATCTCGTCCGACCCATCGGCATGGGCAATCCGCACGGCCGGGCGGCCGGAACCATCGGCATGACGGGTGATGCACTCATGCGCGATGTTCAGGTGCTCGCGATCACCATCGAACAGTTCCCAAAGCGCTGCCGAATTGGCGTGCGCCTGAGCATCGGCATAGCTGGTGTAGTCGGTGAGCCTGGTCATCAATCAATCCCACATGCTGCGCTGAGTCGCGCCAGTCATTTTTCTTGCGTTGAGCGCTGATGGCACATTCACCTTGTCATTGCAAATATTGAACGTTATTCAACATATTGAATGAGCAGCGATCAACATCCGGTGATAGACTCGCAGCTCGCCACCAGTCTGAAGGCGAGCAAGGCCCCTGCAATTTCCCGGGCTGCGGCGATCTTGCGCCTCTTGGGCAAGCGCAGTCAGCCAATGGGCGTGCAGGCGATCGCGCGCGAACTCGGGCTGGTGCCGAGCACATGTCTCTATGTCCTGCGCGCGCTCGCTGAAGAGGAACTTGTCGCCTTTGATCCCGACACAAAGCGCTATGCTTTGGATGCCGGGGTACTGACGCTGGCGCGGCAGTGGCTCCGGCACGACCAGTTCCATGAACTGGCACAACCGCTTCTGGACAGGCTGGCGCGGGAGTTCGGGCTAACGACGCTGGGCGCGCAGCTCTTCGGCCTCGATCACATCATCGTGACGGCCATGTCGCAATCGGGCGAGGCCTTTCAGCTCTCGACGCAAGTCGGCAGCCGCTTTCCGGCGCTGGTCTCCGCGACTGGCCGCTGCATTGCGGCGTTCGGCGGCTGGTCGGACGCGCAGCTCAAGCCGCGCTTTGAAAAGCTGCGCTGGGATGAGGCACCCTCGTGGGAGGAGTGGAAGGCGCAAGTCACGGAAGCTCGGGAGACGGGGATTGCGGTGGACGCGGGGCACTACATCTCCGGCGTTACGGTGGTCGCTGCGCCCGTCTGGAAGACGGAGGGGCGGCCGAGCCATGCCCTCGTCGCCATCGGCATCGGCAGCGCCATGCGCGGTGAGGGTCTCCCTCGCCTGAAGGAGACCCTGCTGGGCGCCTCGCGCAGTTTGAGCGATCAGCTTTCGGGCTGAAGCGTCTTCAGGCGTCCCGCTTCTTCAGCAGAACAGTGCGAAGCATCGAGAGCGCGGTTTCACCACGCTGATTGGTGAGCTCGTGCTTGAACACCACGATGCCCTGGGTCGGCCGCGACTTGCTCTCGCGCATCTCGACCACTTCACTGGTGCAGGTGAGCGTATCGCCGATAAAGGTCGGCTTGGGCGTGACCACTTTGTCGAAGCCGAGGTTGGCGACCAGCGTCCCGACCGTCGTGTCGGCAATCGAGAGGCCGACAGCGAGGCTGAAGGTGAACGTGGAGTTCACCAGGATTTGCCCGAACTCGCTCGCCTTCGCAGCTTCCGCATCGAGGTGCAGCGGCTGCATGTTGTGGGTCATCGCCGAGAACAGCAGGTTGTCGGTTTCGGTGACGGTGCGGCTCGGCTGATGGGTGATTGTCTCACCCACCTGCCACTCATCGAAAAACTTGCCGGGCATAGTCTTATTCCTGTTCCTCGATCCGGGCGAGCAACGCCTCAACCTGCACCTGCTGGCCGGCTGATGCGCTCAATTCGGCCACCACGCCATCGAATGGCGCGGTCAGCGTATGCTCCATCTTCATCGCCTCCAGCGTGAGCAGCTTCTGCCCCGCGGTGACGGTCTGGCCTGCTTCGACATCCACCGAGATCACCTTGCCTGGCATCGGCGCCAGGATCGCTCCGGATCCGGCTGCGGCGCCGTGCACGCCCTCGCGCCGCCAGGGCGAAAGCTGCCATGCCTGGCCCTGCTCGGTCACCAAAACGGATTCCGCAGGATCGTCACTGCCATTCCCGATGGCGATCTCCACGTCCTGCCCGTCGAGCAGGAACCATGCCTTGCGCACCGGTGCCGCGTTCAGACGCAAGCCGGGCATCGCGTAAGCCGCCACCAGCGAGTCCGCCGCCGCCTGCAGGACTTGCGGCGAAGGTTCGGGCACTTGTGCCATAGCCTCGCCATCGCGGCCGATCAGCCCGGTGTCGACAGTTCCGGCTACGAAGTCCGGATGCTCCAGAGCTTTCACCAGGAACGAAGCGTTCGTTTTCACGGGCCAGACGGCGCTGTCCGAGAGCATTTCCGAGAGCCGCTCGCGCGCTTCGTCGCGGTCCTCGCCCCAGGCGATGACCTTGGCGATCATGGGGTCGTAGAACGGCGAGACTTCGGCGCCCTCGTAGACCCCGGTATCGATGCGGCCACCTTCAGCATCGCCGAATTGCAGCAATTCCAGCTTGCCGATCGAGGGCAGGAAGCCCTTGGCAGGGTCCTCCGCATAAAGGCGCGCTTCCATCGCCCAGCCGTCGATGCCGAGCTCGTCCTGCGCGACCGGGATCGGCTCGCCGCTGGCGACGCGCAGTTGCCACTCGACAAGATCGACACCGGTGATCTCTTCGGTGACGGGATGCTCGACCTGCAGGCGAGTGTTCATCTCCATGAACCAGATGCGGTCGGCGCGCAGGCCTTCCGATCCGTCGGCGATGAACTCGATCGTGCCGGCACCGACATAGTCGACGGCCTTGGCAGCGCGAACCGCCGAGGCGCAAAGCTCGGCGCGGGTGGCCGCGTCCATGCCGGGCGCGGGCGCTTCCTCGATCACCTTCTGGTGCCGGCGCTGGAGCGAGCAATCGCGCTCGAACAAGTGGACGACGTTGCCGTGGGTGTCGCCGAACACCTGCACTTCAATGTGGCGCGGCGAGAGGATGTACTTCTCGATCAGCACGTGGTCGTTGCCGAACGAGGACGCCGCTTCGCGCTGGCACGAGGCGAGCGCGTCGATGAAGGCGTCGGGGCTCTCGACCAGACGCATGCCTTTGCCGCCACCACCGGCGACGGCCTTGATCAGCACGGGATAGCCGATCTTCGCGGCTTCCTCAGCGAGGAACGCAGGGTCCTGATTCTCGCCCATGTAGCCCGGCGTCACGGGCACGCCCGCTTCGGCCATCAGCTTCTTGGCCGCGTCCTTAAGGCCCATCGCGTCGATGGACGAGGGGTTGGGGCCGACCCAGACGAGGCCTGCGTCCTTGACCGCTTGCGCGAACTCGGAGTTTTCCGAGAGGAAGCCGTAGCCCGGGTGAATGGCTTCGGCGCCGGTCTGCTTGGCGGCGGCGATGATGCGCTCGCCGATCAAGTACGACTCACGCGCTGGCGAAGGGCCGATGTGCACGGCCTCGTCAGCTTCGCGCACATGCAAGGCTTGCGCGTCTGCGTCCGAGTAGACGGCCACAGTGCGGATGCCGAGCTGCCGCGCAGTGCGGATGATCCGGCAGGCGATTTCGCCACGGTTGGCGATGAGGAGGGATTTGATCATGGTGCTTCCTCCAGTCATCACATCCGGAACACCCCGAAGCGGGGTGCCTCCGGTATCGGGGCTTCGAGGCAGGCCGACAAGGCCATCGCCAGCACGTCACGCGTCTGCACGGGATCGATCACGCCGTCGTCCCACAGGCGGGCGGTGGCGTAGTAGGGGTTGCCTTCGTCCTCGTACATCTGGCGGATCGGGGCCTTGAAAGCTTCCGCTTCCTCCGGCGTCCACTTGGCGGCGTCGCGGTGGACCGTCGCCAGCACCGATGCCGCCTGCTCACCGCCCATCACCGAAATGCGGGCGTTGGGCCAGGTGAAGAGAAAGCGCGGGTCGTAAGCGCGGCCGCACATGCCGTAGTTGCCGGCGCCGAAGCTGCCGCCGATCAGCACCGTCAGCTTGGGCACTTGCGCCGTCGCCACCGCGGTGACGAGCTTGGCACCGTGCTTGGCGATCCCTTCTGCCTCGTACTTGCCGCCGACCATGAAGCCCGAGATGTTCTGGAGGAACAGCAGCGGGATGCCGCGCTGACAGGCCAGTTCGATGAAGTGCGCGCCCTTCTGGGCAGACTCAGAAAACAGCACGCCGTTGTTGGCGAGGATCGCCACCGGCATGCCCCAGATATGCGCGAAGCCGCAGACCAGCGTGGTGCCGTAGAGCGCCTTGAACTCGTGGAACTCGCTGCCGTCGACGATGCGGGCGATCACCTCGTGCACGTCATAGGGCGCGCGCACGTCCTCGGGGATGATCGAGTAGAGTTCCTCCGGATCGAAACGGGGCGGGCGCGGCTCCTGCAGCGGCAGGTTGTGCTGATGCGCCGGGCCAAGGTGGCTGACGATATCGCGCACGATGGTCAGCGCATGCTCGTCGCTGTCGGCGAGATGGTCGGTGACGCCGGATTTGCGGCTGTGGAGGTCTCCACCGCCAAGGTCTTCGGCCGAGATGACTTCACCCGTCGCGGCCTGCACCAACGGCGGGCCGGCGAGGAAAATCGTGCCCTGCTCCTTCACGATAACGCTCTCGTCGCTCATCGCCGGCACGTAGGCGCCGCCTGCGGTGCACGAACCCATCACGCTGGCGATCTGGGGGATGCCCTTGGCGCTCATGTTCGCCTGGTTGAAGAAGAACCGGCCGAAGTGGTCGCGGTCGGGGAAGACTTCCGCCTGGTTGGGCAGGTTCGCGCCGCCGCTGTCGACCAGGTAGACACATGGCAGGCGATTGGCATCGGCGATCTCTTGAGCGCGAATGTGCTTCTTCACCGTCAGCGGGAAGTAAGTGCCGCCCTTTACCGTCGCGTCGTTGGCGAAGACCATGCACTGCCGGCCCGAGACGCGGCCGATCCCGGCGATGATGCCAGCGCCCGGCACTTCGTCGTTGTAGAGACCGTTCGCGGCGAGTTGCCCGATCTCCAGAAACGGCGAGCCGGGATCGAGCAGCCGCTCGACGCGATCGCGTGGCAGCAGCTTGCCGCGGCTAAGATGTCGCTGGCGCGAGCGTTCATCGCCGCCGAGTGCGGCCTTGGCGACTTTGTCACGAAGTTCCTGGGCCAGCCCGCGGTTGTGCGCGGCGCGGGCCTGCGCCTCGGGGCTGGCGAGGTCGAGTTTGCTCTGGAGCACCGGGGCGCTCATCATCTCTCTCCTGGCGGTTTGTGGCGTCTATCTAGCGAGAGCGCCCGAGTGACGGAAATTGAAAGTTGCAAGGGTTCGCCATAGACAACTTCTATGATCGACCAATACATGCTGCGCTACTTCCTGGCCGTGGCCGAGCTCGGCAGCTTCAGCCGCGCCGCGCGTAGCGTCAGCGTGACGCAGCCCACGCTTTCGGCCGGGATCGCCAAGCTGGAGCGGGAACTGGGCGCGCGCCTGTTCGAACGCGAGAGGAAGGGCGTCTCGCTCACGCCTGCGGGCAGCCGCTTCCTGGCAAGAGCGCGGCGGATCGCATCGGAGTACGAGCAGGCCCTCCTGGAAGTTCAGGCGGAGCCGGAGCCGCGTGTGCTGCGCGTCGGCGTGCTCGGCACGATCCCCACGACGCTGGTGGAGGGCGTGCTCGAACGCCACGCGGCCGCAAGCCGGGGTGAGGAAGTGCTGGAACTGCTCGATGGCTCGGAGCGCGAGCTGGCCGAGCGGCTCGACCGCGGCCGGATCGATGTGGCGCTTACCGTCGTTCGCCCGCACCATGCCCGCTTCCCGACCGAGGTCCTCTCCCGCGAGCGGTATATGATGGTGCTGCCTCCCGATCATCCCCTCGCCCACGAGCAGGAGGTGCAAGCCGAACAGCTCGCGCGCGACCGGATGGCGCTGCGGCGGCACTGCGAGGCCCTGCCCGACATCAACCGCTTCTTCACCCAGCGCGGCGTGCGGCCGCGCTTCGTGCTCAAGACCACAAGCGACGCTCGGGTCCTCTCGGTCGTACGAGCGGGCGCAGGAATCGGCATGATGCCCGAGGGGTTTGCCGATGATACCGTGCGCTTCGTGCCGGTGCGCGATTTCGAGCTGATGCGCGAGGTGGGGTTCGTCTACGCCGGAGCGATGCAGCGCGAGATCGGCCAAGACAGTCCCTTCATCGCGCTTGTCCGAGAGCAGTACGGCAGGGCATAAAACCACTGAGATAAACAGGGAGAGATGGGATGCAGGCTTCGTCGATGGAAGGAAAGGTCGCGCTGGTAACCGGCGCCGCAGCAGGGCTGGGCCGCTCCACTGCGCTGAAGCTGGCGCAAGCTGGCGCGGATGTCGCGATTGTCGATATCGCCGAGGACGGGCTGCGCGAGACCGCGAGCGACGTCGAGGCCGCCGGACGCAAGGCGCTGGTCTTGTCGCTGGATCTTTCGGAGCGCGCGAACTGCGCCACGGCGGTCCAGCAGACGCTCGGCACTTTCGGAAGACTCGACGCCTTGTGCAACGTGGCAGGCGTGATGAAGCCTGGGCCCACAACCGCGTTCCCCGACGAGGCCTGGGATCTGACCATGAAGGTCAATCTGGAAGCACCGTTCTTCCTGATCCGCGCTGCGCTGCCGCACTTGCTGGAGGCGCACGGCGCGATCGTGAACGTGACGTCGTGCGCGGCATTCCAGGGACAGGCCTACTTCGCGGCCTACTGCGCCACCAAGGCCGGCCTCACCCACATGACCAAGGCGCTGGCGATGGAGTACATCAAGGAGCCAATCCGCATCAACGCGGTGGCGCCGGGCGGAATGATGACCGGCCTCGTCCATGGCATGGCGGCGCTTGCGGGCTGCGACCGGGAGCTGATCGGCCGGATGGGCTCACTGCGGGGGATGTGCGAAGTGGATGAAGTAGCGGATTGCGTCGCCTTCCTCGCCAGCCCGGCGGCCAAGTCGTATCACGGCGCCTGCATCAACGTGGATGCGGGAATCACGGCGGACTGATCGCCTGCCCCGCACAACCCCGTCAGAGCACCCGAGGGTCGACCAGCGTCCGCACCGGCGCTGTCGGCCCCGAGAGGTTCGCCACCGCTTCGGCCACGCCGCTGAGCCCGATCCGGCCGCCGAGCCATGGCGTGACGTCAATCCGGCCATCGGCGATGGCGCGGACTGCAAGGTCCATGTCCTGCGGCTCCTCACCTCCGGCGAACTGGATGTTCAGGCGCTTGTTCTGCGCGGCGAAGACAAACAGGCTTTCCGCTTCCATGCAGTATCCGCCCATCACGATCCGCCCGTCGAACGGAGCCGCCTCGACGATCCGCTGGAGCATGCCGGGCTGTCCGACACATTCGTAAATCAAGTTTACGCGCCGCCCGTCGAACGCAGGCAGCGGCGCGTAAGGATCGCTCTCACGCGGGTCGAGCGCGATGTGCGCGCCCATCGCCAGCGCGAGATCGCGGCGGCTCTGGTGGAAGTCTGCCGCGACAATCGGGCCGACACCCATCAGCTTGAGGCCCGCAATCACACCTAGTCCGATGGCGCCACAGCCCAGCACCAGTACAGCATCGCCTTTGTCCGGGCGTCCCCGCCGGGCATGTTCCAGCCCCACCGCCAGCGGCTCCACGCAGGCGGCGTAGTCATCGGGCAGCGCGTCGGGCACTTCGATCAGGAAGTCCTCGTCCAGCAGCATCAGCTCACCAAAGCCGCCCGGGCACTGGTGACTGTAGCCAACCACTGCATGGCTGCCGCCTTGCCGCATGATCGGCACCGACACCACGCGGCGTCCCGGCTGGACACTGCGACGGCTGCCCGGACCATAGTCGAGCACTTCGCCAACATACTCATGGCCCGGTACGAACGGCTGCTCAAAATCGAGCGCCGCGTACGGACCGCCCATCTTGCGCGACAGGTCGATGATGTTGCGTCCGCCGGTGAGGAAGTGCTGGTCCGAGGCGCATAGCCCGCAAACATGCGTACGCACGAGCGCCTGCCCCTTGCCGGGGACGGGATCGGCGACATCGCCGACCCCTACTTGCCCGTTCGCGATGAAGGCAGCCTTCATTCGCCCTTGCTGGCCAGAACTTCGCGCAGCTTCGGCATCGTCTTTTCGAGCAGGCGCAGCGATTTCCAGCCCTCTTCCGGCGCCAGTCCGCCGAGCAGCGGCTGGAAGCCCAGCACACCACCCTCGGGAATCGTGGCGGCCTTCTCCAGCAGCTGCTCCGGCGTCCATGCGGCGAAGAGGCCAGCGTGGCGCAGGACTGCCGGATCGTCCAGACCCTTGAACGGCGAGTTCGAAGCGTCGCCCTCTGCCGCCGCCCACTTGGCGTATTCGGTAATGACGTGGACCGCATGAGGCGCGATGGCTTCCCAACCGGCGTCCCGGTCCTCGCACAAATGCACGGCGAGCGGCATTCCCGGAACCGGGCGAAAGTAGGTGCGCGGCGGGTTGCCCAGGCGCTCGCACTCCTCAAGGTAGATGTCGACCAACTCCGGCTTCATCGGGCCAAGGCCCACGCCGAAGCGAGCAGCCCGCTTGGCTGTAGCGGGAACGCCGCCGCCGACCATCACGATGTCCTTGGGATCCTGCACGGCCAGCGGACGCACGAAGATCGGCCGGTCGTCCATCTCGAAGCGTTCACCCTGCAGGGCGCGCACGATGATCTCCAGCCCCTGGTCCATCAGCTTGGCGCGGTCCTTCAGGGACTTCTTGAACATCGCGAACTCCTGCGGGACGTAACCTGCCGCCAGGATCACGTTCAGGCGGCCGTTTGACATGTTGTCGACGATCGCGATCTGCTCCGCCAGTTCGACCGGATCGTGCAGCGGCAGGATCACCGCACCCAGCACGAAGCGCACGCGCTCGGTTACGGCCGCCATGCCGCCAGCGAGCACGAAAGGCTGGGGGAGATAGCCGTCCTCCGAACCGTGGTGCTGCATCAGGCCGATCTGGTCCACGCCCATCTTGTCCACGAACGCGGCCATCTCGATCGCAGCGCGATAGAGTTCCGGCGTGGGCGCGGCCCACTCAGGCGAGCGCATATCAAACGAAACGGCAATGCGGCGTTTTTGGGGGTCAATCATCATAGGCCTTTCAGAATGGCATAGGAGGGATCTTCGCGGTCGCGCCGCGTCCAGTCATGTTCGTGGACGGGCGTGACCTCGCTCATGGTGTCAAAATCGATGACGGTGTTCCGGTGGTCGATGGCCCAGTTGCCGTCCCGGCGCGACCAAGTGTCGCAATAGCGGGCCCAGACTTGCAACTGGAACGGCTTGCCCTCACGCTCGCCCCGCAGCGCGGCCATGACGTAAGCCTCGCTCGCGGCACTGTCCCCGTCGAGTTCGATCAGGACGTTCGTGACCTGATGCGAGTGCGCCTTCAGGTTCAGGTGCGCCTTGCAAATGTAGTCGATCGCGCCCCGCCCCGAACCCTTGTAGCTGGTCGGGCCGTAGTCCGCAGTGGCATCCTCGTGGAACACCGAGTGGCCCAGCGGAACGTCGAGCCGGTCCACCGAACGGCAATAGCGATAGAGCTGCCCGGTGATCGCCTGCTTGTCGGCAACGGCTTGCATGGTGTTGATCATCGGGTCACCCCTTCGCAGCGTAGGAAGCGGCCATGGCCGAGAAGCGGCGGATCCGCTCGCGCCGGTCGGCAGCCGAGGTGGCGGACATGATCGCCTCGTCGTCCGCCTCACCCCAGTTGCAGACGGGTCCATGCGGCAGGCGCTCCAAGCCCAGGCGAGCCACATCGTCCGGGTGTGCCAGGTTGTCAGGAATGGCCACGCCGCGCGCCTCCATCAGCTCGCGATGGGCAGGCGTATCGGTGCGGCCGATGACATAGCTCAGCACATCCACGCCATGCGGCTCCAGTTCGGCCCAGAGCGCCTCGCACAGCACAAGATCGAAGGCCTTGCTGGCGGCATAAACGCCGATGCCGGGCAGCCCCGCGTAACAAGCGCCAGAGCCCACAACGATGATCCCGCCGCGCTTGCGGGCACGCATGGCGGCGCCGAAAACGTGGAGGGCGCGCATGGTGGTCATCACATTTCGGGTCGCGAGGGCATCCCAATTGGCGATGTCGTTGTCGAGGAACATGGATCCATTGGGATCGGCACCCGCGTTCAGGATCAGCAGACCGACTTCGCGAGGGCCGGCCGTTGCCAGAAGCTGCGCCACCGCATCCTCCCGCGCCAGATCGATCGAGGCGGTGATGCACTCCACGCCGTGGTCGGCGCGCAGCTCCTCGGCCAGCTGTTCCAGCGGACCTTCGCGACGCGCAACAAGGATCAGGTTCAAGCCCTTCCCGGCCAGCTGGCGCGCAAAGGACGCTCCGGTCCCCTCCGAAGCTCCCGCAATCAGGGCCCAAGGTCCATACCGGCTTGCGAACTGCGCCGAATCCATTGATGCTCTCTCCCCCCTGACAGGCCGCACCCTTTAGCGCTGGCCGGCGCCGGTAAAATTCACTAAATCCAGAATATGTCAAACATGAAGTTGTCCGCCGAGGACGAGCGCTTTCTCGAAGACATCGCTGGGCTGATGACACCCTGGGGATGGCCGCGCCCCGTGGGGCGGATCTACGCCTACCTGCTGCTTCGCGCTGCGCCCGCAACTCTCGATGAAATCGCGGCGGATCTGGGTATGAGCAAGAGCAACGCCAGCGTCGCGGCACGCACGCTGGAGCATTGTGGCAACGCCAGGCGGCACAGCGAACCGGGCAGCAAACGCATCTACTACGCCGTGCCGGAAAACCACGGCGGCCCTTTCGCGGCCAAGGCCGAACTGCTCGGAAGGCTGGAGCGGCTTTTCGACCGCCAATCCGCCCGTGCACTTTCCGAGGACGTCACCGGCAGGTTCGACACGCTGGCGACGTTCTACGCCCGCATGCGCAACGCGATGGAAGAGGTGATCGACGGCGAGCAGGCAGAGGCCGCCCCGCTGCGCCGGGCACCCGGCTCAGCCTAGATCGCCCAGACACATTCCCGGGCGAACGAATGGCCCCTGGCGAGGAGTAGCGAACGCAATGCGGTTGTCCGAGAGGTCGGGGGAACGGCACATTTGTTGAGACGCACAAAGCGCAGCAACAACGACAAGCCAACGGGAGAAGCAATGATGGAACTGGCCGACTACGCCGAGAAGTACAGCTGCATCCGCTTCGCCCGCGCCGACGGAGTGTTGGAGATGACGCTGCACACGCGGGGCGGACCGGCGCTGTGGGGCACCTCGCGCACCAGCCTGCATGCGGAACTGGGAGAGGCCTTTGCCGATCTTTCGCGCGATCCTGAAAACAAGGTGGTGATCCTGACCGGCACGGGTGACAGTTTCCTGGCCGGGGCCGATCCGCAGGAGCGCTTCGACGAGCCCGACATGGCTGGCATGTGGGCGCGAATCCATGAGGAGGGGCTGGCGCTCCTGCACAACTTGCTCGCCGTGCCGGTGCCGATGATCGCCGCGGTGAACGGTCCGGCGATGATCCATGCCGAACTGGCAGTGCTGGCCGACATCGTGCTCGCCGCCGATCACGCGGAGTTCGCCGATCTCGCCCACGTGCCGCAAGGCGCGGTGCCGGGCGACGGCGTGCATGTAGTCTGGCCGACGCTGCTTGGCCCCAATCGCGGGCGCTATTTCCTGCTCACCGGCGAGCGGATCGGCGCGCACGAAGCGCTGCGGTTGGGGATTGTGGGAGAGGTGCTGGCGCCCGATGTGCTGCTGGATCGTGCGCGAGAACATGCGCGGCGTCTTGCCGCCCTTTCCGCGCCGATGTTGCGCCACACCCGCAGCCTGCTGGTGCGCGAACTGCGGCGGCGCATGTTCGACGAGCTTGGCAGCGGACTGGCGCACGAGGGACTGGCCATCCTGCTCTCACGCTGACACGCGTCCTCGTCCGCGGGCGAGTGCGGGATAACGCCGGGGGGAGAGAACGACGGCGGACGTGCGGCCGGCGCGGCCTGGCGCGACAGGCTTGGCTCGCGTTCCATTGTGCGAACGGCTGACGGGGGAAGCGCGAAAGCGGACCGCCAACTCGACCTCTATTGTGCGAAGCGCCGGCGGGAGAGGCTCGCAATTGGCGCCGGCCCGATCCGGCAAGCCAAGGAGAGTGCCGGTAGGACAAGAATGGCTTCGCATCGGGTGCAGGCGCCCGTCTGGAGCGCCGGCCGCATGGTACGGGATCGTTGAACGAGGCCTTCGCTCACCCGCACCCGCCGTGTGCCGGAGTTCCCTCCGGCGGCTGCGGCATATAACCTATTTGGTTCTATTTGTCAAGTTTGCGCGATATCCCGGCTCAAGCCGGCACCTTCAGGCTCTCCGCCAGCTTGGGCACATCCGCCAGCGCACGCAGCGCGTCGTTGAGGTGGGTGCATCCTTCGGGGCCGCGCAAAAGCGCCAGCACTTCGTCGCGAATGGCGTCCAGCCGCTTGCCGACAAGGCGCTGGGCCGTGCCGATGGCGCCGGGGCATTCGGAGAACGGCAGGATCAGCGGCTCCGCTTCCAAGGTGAGAATCTCCAGTGTTCCGGCATCGCATGTTGCGCGCAAGGCGTATTCGTGGACCGCCACGCGCCCGCCTTCCCTTTGCTTGGCACTGTCCTGAAACGCCGAATCAATCCGCAAGGTACCGGCGATCGGATCACGCACCACGTCGATCCGGCGCGCGCGGCGAAAGCCGGGGCCGTCCTGCTCATAGAGCGCGTGCCAGCCTCGCGGGTCGGACGGATTCACCAGATCGCCCGCATCGGCGTCCGCCACATTATGCGGGGGGCCTTCAGGGCGCAGGCCGCTGTTGCCCTCCTTCAGGCCCCAGCACACGTTCGTGCGCTGCTGCATCATGCCGGCCATCTGCTCCTCGCCCATTCGCTCGCGCAGCTTTTCGGCCCAATCGGGATACCACTGCGACCACGCGAAAGCCGAGACCAGCGCCGTGCCCGAGATGTCATCAAGGACAAGGTAAAGCGGATCGCCTTGCGCGATCAGTTTGGGCAGGCGTTCGCGCAAGGCCATGCGCAAGTGATTGCCGCCGCGTTCGCCCACCAGCGCATCGACGCCGGGGTGC
Organism: Novosphingobium rhizovicinum; assembly: GCF_040813635.1. Classification (NCBI taxonomy): domain Bacteria; kingdom Pseudomonadati; phylum Pseudomonadota; class Alphaproteobacteria; order Sphingomonadales; family Sphingomonadaceae; genus Novosphingobium; species Novosphingobium rhizovicinum. Next base: position 57,466 of record NZ_JBFNXR010000031.1, read on the forward strand.
GGCGGCTCAGCGCTGATCGCGGTGATCGTCTTGTCCTCTGCCATCCGGAGGCGGAAACCGCCCTCGGCCAGCACCTGCCCCTCGCCACCGCCAGCGGGCGTGAGCATGTCGCGGGCGCGACCGACCATGAGCCTTGGCGCTTCCGGCCCATCGGGCCACGCGACGTCGATGCTGGACGTGCGCCGGACCGAGTTCGATGGGCGCGGCGGTGCCGGATTGGCAGTGCTGCGCGGAGGCGGAGGAAGCGTCTGGGTTGCCATGCGATCCACAGTGTATCGCCCGCCCCTCCCGATCAACCCTCAGCTGCGACGCGGACCAGCAGCTTGCCGAGGTGGCTGTGCCCGGAAAACACGCTGGCGAAGGCCTCCGGCGCGGCTTCGATGCCATCGACAAACGATTCCGCGAAGGTGATCTTGCCTTCTTTCATCCACCCGGCGATGTCATCGAGGCCCTTCTGCCCTGCGAAGATGCCGGCAAAGCCTTTGATCTCCAGCCCCTTGGCCATGATCTGTCGGTAGAAGCCGGGCAGATGGTCAGGGCCCGGCCCTTCCATGCCGACGCCGTAGTACGCGATGAAGCCGCACATCGGCATGCGGGCGCCACGCTTCAGCAGCGGCAGGACTTGCAGCGTGACCTCACCGCCGACGTTCTCGAAGTAGACGTCCGCGCCTTCCGGCAGGGCCGCCTTGAGCTGGTCGGCGAAATCGGGCGCCTTGTAATCGGCCACCGCATCGAAGCCGAGGTCGAGCAGGCCCTGGCACTTTGCCGCGCCTCCCGCGATGCCGACCGCACGACCGCCAAGCGCCTTGGCAATCTGCCCCGCCATCGAGCCAACCGCTCCGGCAGCGGCGGAGATCACGATGGTCTCGCCCGCATTGAGCCGCCCGACGTTGACCACGCCTTCGTAGGCTGTCTGGCCGGGACCGCCGAGCGCGCCCAGTGCCGTCGAGACCGGCGCCAGCGCGGGATCGAGCTTGCGCGGCGGGCCGCGATAGTCGCTCTTGTCGGGCGCGACGAGGGTGTACTCGGCCCAGCCGGTGCGCCCCTCGACGAAGTCTCCCACCTCGTAGTCGGCGTGGTTGGAAGCGACGACCTGCGACACCGTCGGGCCGATTACCGGCGCGCCCAGCTCCATCCGCGCGGTGCCGGAAAGCACCGTCTCGTCGAGCGAAAAGCGGATCAGCGGATCGACGGCGATGTAAAGCGTCTTGAGCAGAAGCTCGCCCTCGCCCGCTACCGGTACGCCCACGTCCTCCACGCGGAAGTCGGAGGCTTTCGGGTTGCCCTTGGCATAGCTGGCAAGGACAACCTGCTTCATCGTTCCACTCATTTCAGCTTGACCGTCACCGCCGTCATGCCGCGATGCTCGAGGCCCCGGTACTCGGGCTTGGGCTTGGATGGATCGAGCGTCATCTTCGGGAAGCGATCGAGCAGGCCGTTGATGGCCACGATCATCTCCTGGCGCGCCACTTCGATGCCGAGGCACCGATGCGGGCCGAAGCCGAAGCCCATGTTCGCCTGCTTCTTGCGGAAGATGTCGTATTCCAGCGGACGTTCGAACACCGCAGGATCATGATTGGCCGCACCGAAACAGAGGTAAACGCGGGTGCCTTCCGGCACGTGTACCCCTTCGACTTCGGCATCGGCCGTGCTGAGCCGCGGCATCATCGGGTCCGTACAGCGCCAGCGGAGGGATTCCTCCACTGCCAGTTCGATCAGCGAACGGTCGTCGCGGCAGGCTTCCCAGAAGTGGTAGTGGTTCATCAGCGCGTCGATGGTGATGCCCAGCTGCCGCCAGGTGGTGCCGCCACCCGCGAAGATCGCGAGCTTGCAGTAGCCGAAGATCTCGTCCTCGGTCAGCTTGCGCTTGATGCCGTCCTCCTCGTCGACGATCTCGGCGTTGAGCAGCCCGGTAATGAGGTTGTCGCCAGGATCGCGCGTGTTATCGGCGATCAGCTGGCGCAGCGTCGTGTCGATCCAGGCGCGCGAAGCGGCGGACTCCTCGGGCGGCAGGCTGGCGGCGCCGAACGTGGCGCGATTGAGCTGATAGCGGAACTCGATCACGTCCTCACCCTCCAGCCCGATCGCGCGAGTGACCGTCGCCATCGGCAGGCGCGCGCAAAGCTGGGAGTTGAGGTCGGTCGCCTCCTCGTCGAGCAGGCGGTCGAGCAGGGCGTCCACCGTCTCCTCGATCCAGCGCTTGTTCCACCAGTCGATGACCTTGGGCCGCTTGAACAGCGGCTGCGCGGCGGAGCGTAGGCGCTTGTGCGGCTTGCCCACCATCGAGAGGATCGTGGTGCCAATCGTGCGCACGCCCGCGCTTTCGTTATAGCCCTCGGACGAGAACAGCAGGTTTTCGCGAAAGCCGATCTCGCAAGCGCGGTATGAGAAGAACGTCATCTCGTTGCGGGGCGGACCCATCATGTGCGACATCTCGGGCACCCCGAGCAGTCCCCGCAGCGAGCCCTGATGCACCGGGGCCTTTTCGCGCAAGGCGTTCATGTCGTCGGTGTAGTCGCGGTTGTTGTCGACGCCGGCGTTCGCGCTTTCCTTGTTCACGTCGAACATCTCGGCGTAGCGCGGATTGTCCGACATCAGCGAGGCGAGAGCGGCGGAATTGCCGCCCCCTCCTGTCATGGGGCACGTCGCCATGGCATCAGGCTCCTGTCTTGCGGCCGGCATAAAGCCCGCCGTCGACCGGCAAGTTCACGCCGGTAATGTTCGATGCGAGGTCCGAGCAGAGGAACAGCGCCGCCGAGGCGGTGTCGCGCGGGTCGATGGCCCGCCCGAGCGGATGTGCCTTGCCCATGCTGTCGAGGATGCGGTCCTTGTGCTCGCTGTCGGGGTTCATGCCGGCGTAGTTTGTCAGCATGCCCGCAGGGCAGACGGCGTTCACGCGGATGCCCTTGTCCGCCACTTCGATCGCCAGCGCGCGGGTGAACTGGACGACAGCGCCCTTGGTGGTGCCATAGAGCACGCCGCCGTAGCCCATCAGCCCCGCAACCGATGCGGTGGAGACAATGCAGCCACCGCCTTGACCGTTCGCACCCTGTTTCTCGAACTGCCGGATCGCGGCTTGCGAGCCATAGATGACGCCGTTGATGTTGACGTCCTCGACGCGCTTCATCTCTTCCGGCTCGCAATCGATCAGGCTCTTGAGGCCCTTGCCCGGAACCGGGTTCACGGTGATGCCCGCGTTGTTGTAGATGATATCGAGCCGCCCGAACGCCTCGACTGCCTTGGCAACGGCCGCATCGACGGAAGCGGGGTCCGAAACGTCGCAGCCGACCGCCACAGCCTCGCCGCCCGCTTCCTTGACCAGGCGAACTGTCTCTTGCGCGTTGGCGGCGTTGATGTCCGCTGCGACCACCTTGGCCCCGTGCTCGACGAAGAGCAGTACCGCAGCACGCCCCACACCCGAGCCGGCGCCGGTGATCAACGCCACCTTTCCTTGTACCAGTCCGTCCATCTGTCCTCTCCCGTATTCTTTTTGTTCAGCCCCCGATGTTGAGGGTCGTCATCATCTGGAATTCGCGCAGGCCTTCGATGCCGCGCTCACGGCCCTGGCCACTCATCTTGATGCCGCCGCCGCTGGCGTAGCTCGACATGACGGCGCCGTTGATATTCACTGCGCCGCTGCGGATCTTCAGGCCGACTTCCAGTGCCTTAACCTTGTCGACACCGTGCACCCAGCCGGACAGGCCGAACTTGGAATCGTTGGCCATCTCGACGGCATGGTCGAGGTCGCGATATCCGATCACGCCGATCACCGGGCCGAAGATCTCATCCTGCGCAGCGGGGTTCTTGTTGTCGGGCAAGTCGAGCACGGTCGGCTCGAAATAGAAGCCCTTGTCGAGCCCCTCGGGCCGCTTGCCGCCAGTGACGACCCTGCCGCCCTCAGCAATGGCGGCCTCTACAAAGTGCTCGCACCGGGCGCGCTGGCCAGCGCTGATGACGGGGCCGAGCGTGGTCTCGGGATCGCTGGCCGAACCGATCTTCACGTTCTCGAGCGCCTTGGCCATGCCTTCAAGCACCTGATCCTTGCTCTCCTGCGGCACGAAGACGCGGGTGCCCAGCACGCAACCTTGCCCGGCGTGCGAGAGGCACACGCTCGACGCCGCCGAAGCTGCCCGGCCCACCGCGTCCGGCAAGTAGATCTGCGCTGACTTGCCGCCAAGCTCCAGCACCAGCCGCTTGAGCGTGGGCGCGGCTTGTTCGGCGACCTTGGCGCCGACCGTGCACGATCCGGTGAACGAGACCATGTCGACGTCGGGGTGCGTGGTCATGGCGTATCCGCCTTCCAGACCCTGCTCCGTGATGACGTTCATCACGCCCCTGGGCAGGCCTGCCTCGTCCGCCGCCTCGGCGAACACCATCGCGGACAGCGGCGTCAGCGGATTGGGTCGTAGGATCACCGTATCGCCTGCCATCAAGGCCGGCACGACTTTCCAGAACGCGGTGTAGAACGGCACGTTGTAGGCCGAAATCGCCGAGACCACGCCCAATGGCGTCCAGCGCTTGAGGCTCTGCACCACGAAGTACGGGTTCACGCGCTCGTGAAGGGGAAGCGGATTCTCCTCATGCTCGGGCAAGCGCAGGAACAGCTCGATGATCTCGTCCGTCATCCGAAGCGGCGCGTGGACTTGTGCGCCCATGACATTGGAGGAGACCGGACAGCCCGCCTCCAGGATCGCGCACTCCTTCAGCCGGTCTGCGCGCTTGCGGAGTGCCTCGGCGTAGCGCGTCATGTATGCGGCACGAGCCTTCATGGACAGGCCAGACCAGCCGCCATCGTCGAAGGCGCGGCGCGCGGCCGCAATCGCCGCGAGCGCCTGCGCCTCTGATGCGCCGGTAACGGTATCCACCACGCTCTCGTCAGAGGGGTTCTCAACCTCGAAGCTCGCTCCCTCACCTTTCACGAACGCGCCATCGATGTAGCCAGCGTAATCCAGAGCGCCTCTCCACTATTCGTTATATCGAATTATTGTTCGGACATGAGACTAGCTCAGCCGCATAGATGCGTCAATCTGTCTGCCCCGTTGCATCGTGCCGGAGCCATGCTTATGCCTCCCTCCGCCTGCCTGGCGGTCCGGCGCGTGCCGCGATCCGCCTTGCCCTGACATATGATGCGAAGGATGCCCGCGATGGCCTACACCGACTTCCTCAAGCAGCAGTGCTATATCGACGGCGAGTGGTGCGACGCCGATTCGGGCGCGACCTTCGATGTGACAGACCCCGGCTCCGGCAAGGTTCTGGGCACCGCGCCGAAGATGGGTGCCGCCGAAACCGCCCGCGCGATCGATGCTGCCGAGGCCGCGCTTCCCGGCTGGCGCGCGAAAACCGCGGGCGAGCGCGCCAAGCTGATGCGCAAGCTCTATGACCTGATGATGGAGCATCAGGATGACCTGGGCGAACTGCTCAGCCGCGAGCAGGGCAAGCCTTTCGCCGAGGGCAAGGGCGAGATCGCCTATGGTGCCGGCTTCATCGAGTGGTTCGCCGAAGAGGGCAAGCGCGCCTATGGCGATGTCATCCCCGGCCATGCCGCTGACCGCCGCCTTGTCGTCATCAAGCAGGGCATCGGCGTCGTTGCCGCGATTACGCCGTGGAACTTCCCCAATGCGATGATCACCCGCAAGCTCGGCCCTGCACTCGCGGCTGGCTGCACCATGGTCATCAAGCCCGCCTCGGCTACCCCCTATTCGGCGCTGGCGATCGCTCGCCTGTGCGAAATGGCCGGCATCCCCAAGGGCGTCGTCAACGTCGTCACCGGCAGCGCGGGCCAGATCGGCTCTGAGCTGACACGCAATCCCAAGGTCGCCAAGATCACCTTCACCGGCTCCACCGAGATCGGCCGCGAGCTGCTCAAGGAATCGGCCGACACGATCAAGAAGTGCTCGATGGAACTGGGCGGCAACGCACCGTTCCTGGTGTTCGACGATGCCGACGTCGATGCCGCCATCGAAGGCGCGATGATCTCCAAGTTCCGCAACGGTGGCCAGACCTGCGTGTGCACCAACCGCTTCTACGTGCAGGACGGCGTTTACGACGAGTTCGTCAGCAAGCTGGCGGATCGCGTGAAGGCGATGAAGATCGGCTATGCCATGGACGAGGGCACGCAAGTCGGCCCGCTGATCGACGAAAAGGCGGTCGAGAAGGTGGAGGAGCATCTCAAGGACGCTCTGGACGGCGGCGCCACGGTGCTCGCAGGCGGCAAGCGCAGCCCTCTGGGCCACAGCTATTTCGAGCCAACCGTCATTGCAGGCGTGAAGGCCGACATGAAACTGGCCAAGGAAGAGACCTTCGGGCCCCTCGCCGGCGTCATTCGCTTCACCGACGAGGCCGACGCGATCCGCATGGCGAACGACACCGAGTTCGGCCTCGCCAGCTACTTCTACGCGCGCGACATCAGCCGCGTCTGGCGCGTGGCCGAGGCGCTCGAAGCGGGCATGGTGGGCATCAACACCGGTCTGATCTCCACCGAAGTGGCGCCGTTCGGCGGAGTCAAGCAGTCCGGCCTCGGCCGCGAAGGCTCCAAGTACGGTCTCGATGACTTCATGGAGCTGAAGTACTTGTGCATGGGCATCGAGACGACTGCGCCTGCAGCCAAGAAGGTGGGCCAGCCGCAGCCGGGTTCGCCCGACGCTGGCGGCGAGTAGGCGCTTTCATTTCGATGATTCTTCGCAACGCCACGCCTGCCGATGCGTCCGCTGTGGCGGCGCTCGGCAGCGAGGCGTTCTGCGCCGCCTTCGCTTACCTCTACCGGCCAGAGGACCTGAACGCCTTCCTCGCGGCCAGCCACTCGACCGAGAAAGCAGCGGCGGAAATCGCGGACCCGGCCATGCGGGTGCATTTGGCCGTGGGCGATGCGGGCGAGCTGCTGGGTCTCTGCAAGCTCGTCCTCGCTTGCGGCTGGCCCGAACACGCCCGGACCGAGCGTGTTGTCGAACTCAAGCAGCTCTATACCGATCCCGCCGCCACCGGGCGCGGGATCGGCGCCGCTCTGATGGACTGGGCTCTGGCCGAAGCGGCTGCCCTGGATGCGGGCGAGATGCAGCTATCTGTCTGGAGCGGCAACGATGGCGCGCAGCGGTTCTACAGCCGCTACGGGTTCGCCAAGATGGCAGACATTCACTTCATCGTCGGCGAGCAGCGCGACGAGGAGTTCCTCTTCGCCAAGCTGCTGTAGGCCGCGGGCCTGTCCGGTCACAATCGCCGCGCCGTGAACGACCGTCAAAACCACTTCAGCCGCCGGAACAGCAGAACTTGTGCCAGGATAATCCCTGCGCAGATGCCGACGACCGTCCAGAACGCCTGCGGATCTTCCGCATCCGGAATGCCAGCAACGTTGATCCCGAGAAGGCCTGTCAGGAACGTCAGCGGCAGGAAGATCGAGGCCACGATCGTAAGCTGGTACTGCGTGCGCGCGTTGCGTTCCAACAGCCGTGCGCGCGCATCGTCCTGCAGCACCAGCGCGCTTTCCTTGCTGATATCGAGGTCCTCCAGATAGCGGCGCAGCCGGTCAATCGATTCGGCGATCTCACGGCGGTCATGCCCCTCGAACCAGGCGGGCGCATTCGCGGCGATATTCTCCAGCGCCTCGTGCTCGGGAGACATGTAGCGCTTCAAAGCGAGGCAATTGCGCCGGATCGTTTAGATCTTGGTCAGCATCTCCTGGCTGGCGCAACCCGCCTCCTGTTCCTCCAGCTCGTCGATGGCGGCGTTCATATCGAGGATGGAGTGGCTCATCCGGTCGATCATATGCTCGACAATGGAAGTGATCAGCGCCCCGGCATCGGCGGGGCCGTTCCCGTTGTCCAGCGCGTCACGCGTGTCGTTGGGAGTCTGTAGCGGCACCCGGCGCAGGGTGACCAGGCGCGTCCCGTCGCACCAAAGCTGGAGAGAGACCATGTCCTCCGGCTCCGCGCCGGGGTTGAAGTTGATGCCCCGCAGCGTCGCCACCAGGGCTTCGCCTTCGGCGAAGGCGCGGGGCCGGGTCTCGTCACTGGTCAGAAGCTCGGCTGTGGGCTCGGTAATGCCAAGGCCATCCATCAGCCATTCGTAAACGCCCTCCACCGTTCGGCACAGATGGATCCAAAGGACCTCGCCGGGCGCCGACGGCTCCCACCCGCGCACCTGCTCCCAGCCGATCTCGCGCGCACCGCCCCGCCCATCGAGCACACGGCCGAAAAGGAGCGGGCCATCTAGGCACCGGCCGCCGGTGGGGTCATCGCTGATCGTGGGGTCGTGCATGGCTGGCTCACGGAAAAACGCGCTGGAACGGGAAAAGGTGCACAGGGGAACGGTCATTCGGGCAGCTTGTGCGGTGCCGCCTTTAACCTGTCGCATGATGCGCCTATAAGGCACTCCATGTCCTCCATCCGTCCCTGGCGCAATATCGAGCGCCGCAAGAGCCGCCAGATCATGGTCGGCAAGGTTCCCGTCGGCGGCGATGCTCCCATCACCGTCCAGACGATGACCAACACCCCCACCTCGGACGCAAAGGCGACGATCGATCAGATCCGCCGCTGCGAGGATGCGGGCGCGGACCTCATCCGCGTCTCCTGCCCGGACGTGGAGAGTACCGCCGCGTTTCGTGAGATCGCCCGTGCGGCGACGGTCCCGCTGATCGCCGACATCCACTTCCACTACAAACGCGCGCTCGAAGCGGCAGACGCAGGCGCGGCGTGCCTGCGCATCAACCCCGGCAACATCGGCTCGGACGACCGCGTGGCCGAAGTGGTGCGCGCCGCCAAAGCCAACGGCTGCGCCATTCGCATCGGCGTGAATGCCGGAAGTCTCGAGCGTGACTTGCTGGAAAAGTATGGCGAGCCCTGCCCCGAGGCGCTGGTGGAAAGCGCGCTCGACCACATCAAGCTGCTGCAGGACCACGACTTCCACGAGTACAAGGTTGCCGTCAAAGCGTCCGACGTGTTCCTCGCGGTCGCCGCGTATCAGGGGCTGTCAGAGGCCGTGGACTGCCCGCTGCACCTGGGCATCACCGAGGCTGGCGGCCTGATCGGCGGCACTGTGAAATCCGCGCTCGGCATCGGCAATCTGCTATGGGCCGGCATTGGCGACACGCTGCGTGTCTCCTTGTCAGCGGAGCCGGAAGAGGAAGTGCGCGTCGGGTTTGAGATCCTGAAAGCGCTGGGCCTGCGCACGCGCGGCGTGCGCGTGGTCTCGTGCCCCTCCTGCGCACGGCAGGGTTTCGATGTCATCCGCACGGTAGAGGCGCTGGAGAAGCGACTCTCGCACATCAAGACGCCCATCTCGCTCTCGGTTCTCGGCTGCGTGGTGAACGGTCCTGGCGAGGCGCGCGAAACCGATATCGGCCTTACCGGCGGCGGTAACGGGAAGCACATGGTCTATCTCTCGGGCGTGACGGACCACCACGTCCAGTCCGACAACATGCTGGACCATATCGTCTCGCTGGTGGAGGCGAAGGCAGCCGAGATCGAGGCGCAGATGACAGATGCCGATCCCCTGGTCCAAGAGCCGATCACGCAGGCAGCGGAATGACCGCGGCCTACTGAGCGCCATGAGCGAACACCGCTCGGGCCCTGACGTTGCGATCCTGCTCGACCATTTCGGTGCGGGCGGTGTCGAACGAGTCGCCTGCCACATCGCCAACGGCCTTCATCGGCGCGGCTTACGCGTGGAAATGGTTCTCGAGCGCGATGCCGGTCCTGTGCGGCATCTGCTTGACCCCGATGTCTCGGTTCATGTGCTGAGGACCGTTCGCTCCGTCGGAAGAGGGAGCAGGCTGATGCTCGCCGTGCCCGATCTCGCGGGCTACCTGCGCCGCAAGCGCCCTTCACTGCTGCATTCGCCCGGCAATCACACGCACAAAGCCGCAGCACTGGCCGTTCGCCTCTCTGCCTTCGAGGGTGTGTTCGTCCCCAAGATCACCAATCCCATCGTGAAAAGCGGCATGAAGCCCCTGAAGCGCTGGTGGCGACGCAAGGCATTCGCGTTTGCCTTGGCCCCGGCGACAAAGGTCGTTGTTCTGTCGCCTTCGGCGATTGGCAGATTGGACAGCCTTTGCCGTGCCTCGAAGGCCGTCTTCCTTCCCAACCCCTACGTCAGCGACGGAATGCTGACCTCTCGGGGAACAGAGCGCGGCGCGTCTACGCCGCTGGTCCTCGGGGTCGGCCGGCTGTCGAAGCAGAAGGACTTCGCGACTCTGCTTCGCGCGGCTGCGCTCCTCAAGGAGCGGGAGTGGCGCCTTCTGATCTGCGGAGTGGGTCCCGAGGCTGACACGTTGCGAGCCCTGGCAAAGGAGCTTGGCATCGCAGACCGGGTCGACCTGCCAGGGTATGTGAACGATGTGGCTTCGCTCTACGCAGAGGCCGACGTCGTGGTCCTGTCATCACGCTGGGAAGACCTGCCGGCGACGCTGGTCGAAGCCATGGCGTGCGGCTGTCCGGTCGTGGCGACGGCGTGCTCTTCCGCAGTGGTCGAATTGATGGACGCAGTGGGCGCACCTGCGCCCGTCTCCCCAGGAGATCCCGCAGCGCTGAGCGTCGCCATCGAGAAAGCACTCGACGGACACCTGCCAGCGGTTCCGCCTCAAGCGGTCGCCACCTTCGGCATCAGCGCAGCGTGCGATGCGCACGCCGCTTTATTCTCGAAGCTGATTGCCGAGCAGGCTCAGGTCTCGCGGGGCAGCAGGTAAGATATCACGTGCGGAGGGCATCTCCTTCCGCCCGGAAGCGAACTCAGGGTGCGGTCATACCGGCGCACGATGGCCTGCAGTGTTTAAAGAAGGGTGTTCCGATCGGTGGTATAGGCACCCAGACGCACATCTCAGTCGACTTGCCGATAGGTGCCGTGCGCGAGACCATAAAGGACATCGCCAGCTTCGGGCTGCCGGTCCATGTGTCGGAGCTGGACATAACCATGGGAATGGGAGAGCCGGCCACTCGCGATGCGCTCCAATTGCAGGCGCGCCGAGCGGGGGAGATTGTGGACGCTTATGTCGGGCTCCCCGACAGCCAGCGTTACGCCATTACGCTGTGGGGCGTTCGTGATCGCGACTCGTGGCTCAGATTGCCCCCATATGATCCCGACAGCGATCAACCGCTCGCTTTTGACGATGCGGGCCACCCAAAACCAATGCTGTCGGCTATGGTCGCCGAGCTGGCGGACAGACCATAGAGACGGCTCCCGCAGCCTCTTCGATCAACGCGACGTGACCGATACCACCGTCACCCTTGACGCGAACCGTACGCGGACATAGGCGATGGACCAAGCACTCCGTCTGCGGAGGTGCGAGCCGGCTTAGCTCAGTTGGTAGAGCACCTGATTTGTAATCAGGGGGCCACGGGTTCGAATCCTGTAGCCGGCACCACTACACATCATCGCTGCCCCCCTCTGGCTCAGTCCTCCTTGAGCGGGAAAGCCGTGCCAGCATCTCCCCCAGCTCGTCTTTCCGGAATGGCTTGGACAGCCGCAGTAAGCTGGCGTCGATCCCTTGGTCATCCGCATATCCGGACACGAGGAGCGCGGCTAACTGGGAGCGTTCTGCACGCATCACGGTGACCAGTTCCATGCCACTCATTCCGGGCATCAGGTGATCGGTTACGAGTACGTCGAACTTCTGCCCCGCCTGCACCAGTGCCAATGCCTGTTCGGCTGACGCGGCTTCGATGACCGTGTAGCCCAGGTCCTGCAGCATGGCCGCGGTGCTCATGCGGACAAGGTCTTCGTCGTCCACCAGAAGAGCTGTTGCGCCGGACGGCGGCGCTTCGCTGGCGGTGGGGCAAGACGAGGCCGGCAGGCCCACATCGCTGCAAGGCAGCCATAAGGTTACGCTCGTACCACATCCTGGTTCGCTGGCGACCGTTAATGCACCGCCGAGTTGAGAGGCGAGGCCATGGACCATGGACAGGCCCAGGCCCGTACCCTTCCCGACCCCCTTGGTGGAAAAGAAAGGCTCCACTGCGCGGCTCAGTGTTTCCTTATCCATGCCGGTGCCGGTGTCCGCCACCGACAACTGGATGTAGCGGCCGGGAGCGAGGTCGATCGGAGCCCCCTCACTGACCTGCTCTTCGCGTGCTGCGATTGTCAGTGTTCCCCCATCGGGCATGGCGTCCCTTGCATTGACGCTCAGGTTCAGAAGCGCCATTTCCAGCTGGTTGGGATCCGCCGTGGCGGGCGACAGGTCGCTGGGGAAGTCCAGCATCAAACGAACCTGCGGACCGGTCGTGCTCGTGATGAGGTCACCCATTCCACGCACCAGGTCCGCCACGTCTACCGGAACAGCTTGGAGCGGTTGGCGCCGGGCGAAGGCCAGCAGTCGCTGAACCAGCGTTTTGGCTCGCTCGGCCGACTGCATGGCCCCGGCAATCAGTCGTTGCTCTCGCTCCCCCCCCACGCCCCGCCGCTGCAGCATGTCCAGCCCGCCAACAATCGGTGTAAGCAGATTGTTGAAATCATGCGCGACACCGCCTGTCAGCTGGCCCATCGCCTCCATTTTCTGGCTCTGGCGCAGCGCCTCTTCCGCGACGCGCAAGCGGACCTGTTCCTGCACGCGGTCCGTGATGTCGTGGACGAACTGATAGGCGCCAATCATCAGCCCATCGGCATCGCGCAAGGAATTGAACTTGCTCTCGTAGAAGTGGCGCACACCGTCGCTATCAGTGAATTCATCCACGGCGGTGAACTCCTCCCCCGCCAGGGCGCGGGACCAAAGCGCACCGATCGCGCTGCGCTGTTCGGCATCCGCCTCCAGCAGCTCGAGCATGTGCTCACCGACGCGAGGACGTTTGCCAAAGTTGCGCTCGAACTCGTCCGCAGCGGACTTGTTGACGGCAAGCCAGCGATAGTCGGGCCCGACCACGTGAACGAAGGCGTCGGTGCCCTCCACCAGGTCCGCTAGAAGCTTGCGCTCGGCCAGAGCGGCCGCGTTCCTGCCTTCGAGAGCCTTGTTCAGTTGCTGGAGCTCGGCTTCCGCGACTCGGCGATCATGGATGTCGACCGAGGCGCCATACCAGCGCAGAACCTTCCCGGTTTCGGGATCGGCATAAGGCTCTCCGCGTACCAGGAACCAGCGGTACTCGCCCGCAGCAGAACGGATGCGATGCTCGACAGTGAACGTGGTCCGATTCTGGCGGGCCCGCGCGAAGGCTGCCATTGTGACCGCCTTGTCGTCCGGGTGCACGTAGTCTTCATTGATGTCCTCGGCCGTTTCCGACTGCGACTTCGCGCCGGTATAGTCGAACCAGTGGCGATTGAAGAACTGCACGCGGGCATCAGCATCCGTGATCCAGATGATCTGCGGCACCGCATCTGCCATCAGCCGGAATTCGGCTTCACTGGCGCGCAGAGCGCTTTCGATTTGCTTCTGGTCGTGGATGTCGATTGAGGTGCCGACCCATCCCTTGATGGTACCGTCCTCCTCACGAAGCGGCTCGGCTCGGACAACATACCATCGATATTGCCCGTCTCGCCGGCGATAACGAACCTCGATCTGATAAGTGACGCCCCGCTCCCGCGCATCGGCCCAGCGCCTGGCGGTCTCCTCTACGTCGTCGGGGTGCAACACGCCGATCCAGCCGCTTGGAAGAGCCTCATGCGGAGACTGCCCCGTGTATTCATACCAGCGATCGTTGAAATAATGCAGGTTACCATCCGGAGCCGCCAGCCAGACGAACGCAGGCAAGGTGTTCGTCACCTGGCGCAACGTTGCCTCGCTGTTGCGTTGCCGCTCCTCATTGTCCCGGCGAGTGTCGATATCGATGACCGATCCGGCAAAACCCAGAAATTCGCGGTCGTCTCCAAACCGGGGGGCTGCTGCGTCGATCACCCAGCGATAGGTGCCGTCCGCACGCCGCAGCCGATACTCGATCCGTAACGGCATCCGCGCGCGGTTCGCATCAAGGAAAGCCTGTTCGGCGGCGGCCTTGTCTTCCGGGTGCGTGGCATCGAGCCAGCCGAACCCCTCCGCCTCTTCATGCGACTGACCGGTGAACGTGTACCATGATCGGTTGAGGTAGGTGCAGGCCCCTGTCGCATCCGTCACCCACATCATCACGGGCGCGTGGTCGGCCATGTTACGGAACCTGGCTTCGCTCTCGCTGATCGCCCTTTCCGCAAGAATGCGAGCGGTGGTTTCAGTGCAGGCGCAGAACATACCGGCCACCTGCCCGTTTTCATCCCGTACGGGCGAGTAGGAGAACGTGAACCAGGTCTGCTCGTCAAACCCCTTGCGATGCATGAGCAGCGGCAGATCCTCACGATATGTCGCCTCACCTGCCATGGCCGCGTCGATCAACGGGGCGATATCGGGCCAGATCTCCGCCCATATGTCATAAAAGCGCCGTCCTATCGCGGAGGGATGCTTCGCGCCTAGGACCTCGGCGTATGCGTCGTTGTAAAGAAATCCGAGTTCCTTGCCCCATGCGACGAACATGGGGAATTTGGACGAGAGGATAAGGCTCACAACCAGGCGCAGCGACTGTGGCCAGCCATCTGGGTCCCCGAGCGGTGAGGTGGACCAGTCATGCTTACGCATGTGCTCAACCACTTCACCGTTGCCAGTGAATAGCCGATCAGCAGAAGTTCGCGCCAACCCTGTCACACACCGCCCCGTTCCTGCCCCTGCATCTGCTACGAAATTTTGCCTCCGGCGTCACGGACACTCTTTCGCAGAGACAATTTGCCTGTCGGGGATCGCAAGGTAACGATCATGACGACAGAACGTGCGGAACCCGACCGTACCGGACAGTGTTGCAGCACGAAAGGGGACCAAGGTGCCGCCAAAGATTGCATTCGATAACAGCTATGCCCGCCTTCCAGAGCGCTTTGCCGCCCAGGTGGCTCCGGTGGCCTTTCCGGCGCCCAAACAAATAGAGCTGAACCGCGAACTCGCCGAGTCCCTGCAACTGGACTCCGAGTGGCTGGCCAGTGCGGAGGGAGCCGAGTTCCTTGCCGGTCAAGTGATCGCCGAGGGGTCGGAGCCGATCGCGGCGGCCTACGCCGGTCACCAGTTTGGCAACTTCGTGCCGCAACTCGGCGATGGACGCGCGATCCTTCTCGGCGAGGTGCTGGACAGGAGAGGCCAGCGGTTCGACATTCAGATCAAGGGCGGCGGGCGCACACCTTTCTCGCGTATGGGCGATGGGCGGGCTGCGCTTGGGCCAGTGCTGCGCGAATACCTCGTGAGCGAGTTCATGGCGGCAGCGGGCGTCCCCACCACCCGCGCCCTTGCCGCGCTCACGACCGGCGAACCGGTCGTGCGAGAGCAGGTGCTGCCAGGCGCCGCGCTCGTGCGGGTCGCCAGCAGCCATGTGCGGGTTGGAACCTTTCAGTACTTCGCGGCCCGACAGGACACCGAAGCCCTTAAAACGCTGGCCGATCATATTCTCTGGAGGCACTATCCCGCAGCCGCTCAAGCCGATGCGCCGTACCGCGCTCTGCTCGACAGCGTCATAGCGGCACAGGCTGATCTGATCGCGCGCTGGCTCTTGATCGGCTTTATCCATGGCGTGATGAACACCGACAACATGTCGGTTGCGGGTGAGACGATCGACTATGGCCCGTGCGCGTTCATGGACACGTATGACCCGGCGACGGTCTACAGCTCGATCGATCAGTTCGGCCGCTATGCTTACGGAAATCAGCCGAACATCGGGCTTTGGAATCTCACGCGCTTCGCAGAAACGCTGCTACCCCTCCTGAACGAAAACGAGGAGCAGGCAATTGCCGATGCGCAAGAGGCCCTCGACAAGTTCCAGCCGGCGTTTCTGGAGGCATACCGCGGGGGCATGATGCGCAAGCTCGGCATCACGGCGCCACGCCAAGGGGATGCTGAGTTTGCAAACGAACTCCTGACGAGGCTGCACGAAAACCAAGTTGACTTTACGTTGTTCTTCAGGCGCCTTGGCGCCGCTATCGAGCCTGATTCGGATCAGGAGCAGGTGCGTTCGCTCTTCGTCGATCCAACGGTAGCCGATGCGCTGCTCGACAGCTGGCGCCGTCGGATCGCAGAGGATCCGCAACGAACCGAGGATCGCAAGAAGGCGATGGACGCGGTCAACCCGGCTTACATTCCGCGCAACCACCGGATCGAGGAAGTCATCAGAGCCGCCGTCGATCAGGAGGACTTCACCCCGTTTCACAAGCTCTTGGCGGTTCTGTCGCGTCCATTCGACGATCAGCCGGACGCCGCCCGCTATGGCACTCCTCCGCTGGAGCACGAACGTGTTCGAGCGACCTTTTGCGGCACCTGAATGGACAAGATCGTCAACGGAGCCAGCCTCCAGCCACTCTCCGGGGGCCCGCCAAAACAGATTGTCCTGCTCCTTCACGGCTTCGGCTCAAGCGGCACCGATCTGATCTCGTTAGCCCCACACTGGCGGCATAGCCTGCCCGATGCGCTGTTTTTGGCACCTCACGCGCCACAAAGGTGCGGATTTGGCGCTGGCTATCAGTGGTGGCCGCTGTCCGACATTTCTCCTCAATCGCTATCCGCGGGTGCTGAGCGTGCCGCGCCGGCGATCGACGCTTTCATCGATCGCAAGCTCAAGCAGTACGCCCTTACCGAGGCAGACCTGGCGATCGTCGGGTTCAGTCAGGGCACGATGATGGCGCTCCACATCGGGCTGCGCCGTCGGCGGCAGGTCGCTGCGATCGTCGGCTACTCCGGGATGCTGACCAGCGTCGTCGATCTACGCCACGAGGAGGCCGCTCGCCCGCCTGTATTGCTCGTTCATGGCTCAGAGGACGAGGTGGTGCCGGTTGCCGCCCTTCATGATGCCGAGAGCCGGTTGAAGCGGCTGGGGATCACTGTTTCCACCCATGTCTCGCATGGCATTGGCCACAGCGTCGATCCTGTGGGGCTGCGCCTGGGCCGTGACTTCATTTGCAACGCCTTCGGCATCGCTGCCTGAACCGGTTGGCGCAAGGAAACGACGGGGCACCGAAACGCCGGGACGGCGAAAGGCCCGATGGGAACCTAGGCCGGTCTGAGCCGCTTCTTGGGGAGAACGTGGAGATTGTCATGATCGGAAAAATTGTCGGCGCTCTCATTGGCGCAAAAGCCGCGAAACGCCCCGGCGGCGTGGGCGAACAAGGGGGTGCTCTGCTCGGTGTAGCAGCGGCAGCCGTCACGCGCCGCTTCGGCCTTCCTGGCATCGCAGCTGCCGCTTTAGGCGGGTACGCACTGAAGCGGTATAATCGGAAGCGCGAGGCTGGACGGCGCCCTCGCGCTTAGCGGAGTGCCGTAATCAAGCTGGCCTGAACGAAGAAAACGCCCAAAAAGATCGGGATAACAAATCATGACGGACAAGACCCAAAGCGACCTTTCCCAGGAGGCTCTCTCGGCCAGAAAGGCCAAGGAAGAGAAGGAATACCTGGAACGGCAGACCGATACGGCTCTACAAGGCGGCGTGCCCGGTCCCAACCCGGATGCGCCTGTCGACGGCGCACTGAACGCTGAGGGACACCGGCCTGTCGTCGAACGCACCCGGAAAGCCCGATAAGCGACGCACGGGCACTAAGCCCGCTTGCCGCCCCCATCGAGCCCGGTCTTACTCGGGTTCGATGGGCCTATGTTCAAAGCGCGCTATTGCGTGGCGGACGACCTTCTCCAACGCCTCTTCCGAGAAGAAGCCTCCCGGAATGAGGCAGTCCTCAATCAAGACGCGCCGGAATGCATCAAACGTCTCCGCATCCGGGGGAATGGGATCCTTCCAGAAGGCGTCGATGCCGCCCTGATAGGTGATATCCGGCATGTCGTAGATCGCCTGCCCCAGCGCAACCACCGGCACGCCCATCGCCAGCCCCAGAGTTCCGCTGGTGCTGTTGATCGTAATCATCCCGCGCGCTTTCTGCGCCACCGGCACGATATCGCCAGCCGGAAGATAATTCACCCGGTCGGCAACTTCGAAGAGACTGGCCATGTCTGCAGTCACCTGCCGCCAGTCGCGAACGCCGTTATCGAGCGGATGCTCCTTCACGACGAGACGCGCCTCTGCCGGAGCATGCTTCGCAAAGGACTCCACCACTAGCCTGAGCGCATCCGCGATACCCGCAAACGGTGAATGCAAACGGATCTGAGCGTCCGAATCAAGCTGAAGCGGAAACAGGAAGTAGGGCTCAGTGGAAGCGGCGAGTTTCGCCATTAACTGTCCGGCGCGCGCCTCCCTCGCCTTGCGGCGCCGCAACTTGCGGAACCAACCCACCCCTTCCACAACCGGGTGCCAAGGCCGATGATTGCTCCAGTGCGAATAGTACCAGCGGGTCAGGACATCCGCTGCGTTGTAAAGCAGGCCTTCCGTCGCACGCCTTCGGAATGATGACGGCACCTGGGCATGCGGCATGATCGGTGGCAGTGCGGCCGCTCTCTCGCGAAACCAGGCCGGGTCGCGGCAAAGTGACGAATGCCCGTTTACGCCACCCAGTTCGAGCGTGACCCAGTCGGGCCGAATATAGCCCTCCTCGAACACGTGCACACGAATGCCCAGTTCGCGGCAGACGCGCGTTGCCAGCATATGGTGATCGCGGCAGTCACCGAACAGCATCACATCGGTGATCCCACGATCGCGTATGATCTGCTCCAGCGCTTCAGGCCAGTCCTCAAGCGAACCACGATAATCCAGGCCGTTCGGCAAGCGCCAAAAAAACCGGTCGCCGCCGTTGAAATTGACTTTGTAGACTGTGTGCCCCGCATCCATCAGTCCGCGGCCGAGCCGGCGGAACAAGGGACCCATCAGGCCCTGCAGCAGGAGGATGTTGCGCTTGCCCAACATCAGGGGCTCGCTCTCCACGCTGCGATCTTCCGTCGCAGCGGCTACAAACTCAGGCATCGGCGGGGATGTGCTCCGTGGTAGCATACGCAAAGACGCAGGGCGCGGCCGAGGCTATTTGCCGATCGCCAGAAATGCCGGGCATCCATCTGCGCGTTAATCCACCCACGCCCCGGCTGCAAGTCTGCTACAATCAGATGACACAGACGCAAGATGACACGCAACGCAGCGACCGCTATGAGACACTGCCCAGCTGCGGGTGGTTGAAGAAAAGATACTCACTCCAGCGTGGCCTCACAACCTAGCAAGGCAGTGACTTCGCAGGCATGATATTCGCGGTTTTGCTCGTTGGTGCCGTTCTTCTTGACTGTGTGGTGCGCCCACGGGCGGACGGTGTCTTGGCGCCGCTGGGCCGCAGCATGGCAGGCACCTGGCTCACCGTCCTGATGATTTCGGCAGCCTTTGGCGCATTCATGGCGCTCAGCGGCAATCCCTTCGTCTCGGCCGGGCTGAGCCTGGCTCTGCTGGCACTGCTCGTCCTGGTCTCCAACGCCAAGAACGCGATGCTGGGCGAGCCGCTCCTCTTCTCCGATCTCGCTCTGTTTGGCTCGATTTTTCGCCACCCGAAGTTCTATCTTTCGGCCATCACTCTTCCCCAGAGGATGGCTGTCGCGGCGGGAGCACTTGTTCTTCTTGGCTGCCTTGCCTGGCTCTTCGTCCCCACTTTGCACGCGCACCTGCAGGGCTTCGGGTTGCTGCTGGTCAGCCTGGCTGGCCTGTGGACGACCGTCCGTTCTCCGCCATTTCGCCGCCTTGTCACCGTCCCCCAGGCACATGCGGACATCCACCGGCACGGTCTGCTGCCTACACTGCTGCTCTACTGGCTACGGTGGAGAGAGAGCGTGGATCCCGCGCCTTGTGCCGCGCGATCAGCTTCACCGCCTCAGAAGGGCGCACCCGAACTGATCGTTGCCATCCAGTGCGAGTCTTTCGCCGACCCCGTGGACCTTTTCGGCGACGCAGAGTTTGCCTTGCCCGGACTGACATACGCGCGCGAAAACGCGTGGCAGCACGGGAGACTAGAGGTCAGTGGTTTTGGCGCCTACACAATGCGCACAGAGTACGCGGTGCTGTTCGGGCGCAGCGAGGATGAACTCGGATTCCGCCGTTACGATCCCTTCCTGACTGCACTGGGTGAGACCTCATACGCGCTGCCGAATCGGCTGAAGCCACAGGGCTGGCGCAGCGTGTTCGTGCACCCTCACGATATGCGTTTTTACAGCCGGGACCGGATCATGCCTGCAAGCGGATTTACGGACCTGATCGGGGAAGAGCACTTTGCCGCACCGACCGCTGAAGAAGGACAGTACGTCACCGACGCTGCGGTAAGCGAACAGGTCCTCTCGCTGGCGAAACACGCACAGTCGCCAAGCATGATCTACGCCGTCACCATTGAGAACCACGGGCCCTGGGCTCCGGATAGCCCCAATGCCGGTACTTTGATCGAGAGTTATTTGCGCCTGGCACGACACAGCGACACCATGCTGTCGGACCTGATTAAGCAGCTCTCGGCCATGAAGCGGCCAGCTCTGCTCGTCTTCTTTGGAGACCATCGGCCCAGCATCCCAGGCTGGGCTGCGCCGGGAGGGGACCGTCACACGCCGTACGTGATCCTGCGCCTGAACGAGGCTGGTCAGATCGTGCGCGGTCCGAATCGGCGCGCGGACCTCACGCCGGCTGCACTACACCACACCATTCTCGCCATGGCCCCGAGCAATGCAGCCACTGAACCGCACGACCAGAAGATCAGCGTGACGGTGGACTGAGACCTAACAACACCCTCTCGCGCAAGGCCCTCGGCAGCAGTCGATCAAAGAGCCGCAGGATTTTGAAGGGCCACGGCAGCACCACGTGAGCCTGGCGCCTTTCGGCGGCCCGAGCGATGGCTTCGGCGACCTTCTGCGGGGACCTCAGGAGCGGCTTGGGTCCGGGCACCCGGCGCCCAGCGGCCGTATCGATGAACCCTGGCGAAACCAGGGTGACAGCTACCCCGTGCTCCCGCACGCCTAGCCTGAGAGCCTCTGCGAAGCGCGCGAGACCAGCCTTGCTGCCCGAGTAGGCGGCCGCGAAAGGCAGCGCATGGAAGGCCGCAGCCGATCCTATCAGAACAATACGGCCCTGCCCCCGCTCCGCCATGCGGGCCGCCAGAGCGGCTGCCAATGCGGTTGGCGCAACATAGTTCACGACGCCCAGACGGGCGACCAGATCCGCTCCTTCGACTTTGTCTGCTGGCGGGCGGATGTCCCCCAAGCCGGAGACAAAAAGCGCCAGGTCCACTGAGTGCGCGTTATCCTCGGCGTTGAGAGAATCAACAGCGCCAGCCACATCGCTCAGGTCGAGGGAGCGAACATCCACCAGCGCGCCTGCGGCCCTGCATGCTTGGGCGACGTCTGTCAGGCGAGGTACATCGCGGCCCCAAAGCGAGAGGCTGACGCCCGGGCGGGCATAGAACCGTGCGAGCGCGCTTCCGAGTCCACCGGACGCGCCAGTGATCAGAATGCGTTGAGGTACCTCCCGATCCTTCATGTGCCCGATCATTGCAGCAAACGTCACCTTTCGTCCACTCGACCGCATCCGAAGACAATTGCCTTGACAGCCGAGCAGCCCTCCTGTTCGAAAACGAGCAATGTCAGCACCCCATGGAAGCCCGCAACGCGTCAGGTTGTTCGCGAATGAACGACTGGAACGGCTTACGCTGATCTCGCCACGCACGTTCATCCTCGCCTGGGCCATACTGCTCCCTTTCATAGCGTGGACCGGCTGGGGCGCCGTCTCAGCCCTGGAAGGTCTTGGCCTGGTATTCGCCGGGCTGCTGGTATGGACTGTGTTCGAGTATGCACTCCACCGCTTCGTCTTCCATCTCGAAGCCAAGACGCCGGTCCTGAAGTGGCTCGTGTTCGTGATCCACGGCAATCATCATGACAGCCCCAACGATCCGCTTCGAGGCATCATGCCGCTCCCTGCCAGTTTACCGATCGCTGGAGCGGTCTGGGCAGCCTTCGCTCTGCTGCTCGGACGGACCGGGACATGGCTCTTCCTGGGATTCATGATCGGTTACGTGATTTATGATCTCGTGCACTTCGCCTGCCATCAATGGCCCATGCGCGGCAAAGTTGGCGCCGCTCTGAAGCGCCACCACCTACGCCATCATTACGCGAACACAGATGGCAATTACGCGATCTCAGCGGTCTTTCTGGATGTATTATTCAGAAGCAAGATTCGGTCGTCCAGGCGGTAGCTCCCTTGGCGCCCGCTTATGAGACAGGCCCGCTTCGGCGCCCATCTCTCGATTGCTTGAAAGGAGTGCAGCCTTGAACTGGCAGAAGACCGTGAACTCGCGCGGCCGGAAGATCCCGTTTGTAGGTAAATCTCTTTTTCAGATCGGAAAGGAGCTCCGTCCGAAGATCGATCAGGTCATCATGCGAAATTCGCTGCTTCCTGATCAGGCGATACAGGACAAGGCATTCTTCCCCTGGATCGCGAAGCTTGAGAAACTGTGGGAACCCATCCGCGACGAAGCCGTGCGGATACGCGCGGAGAACATACCTTCTCTAGGGGACATTTCCTTTGATCACGGCCGGATCGCCGCCGATCGCCGCTGGCGGTCCTTCTTCCTCAAGGGATACGGTTATCGGCTAAAGAACAATGCGGCCCGTGCCCCGGTCACTGCAGCTGCAATCGAAAACATCCCGGGCCTGGTCACGGCGACGTTCTCGGTTCTGGAAGCTGGCGGCCATATCCCCCGCCACTGGGGGATGACCAAGGGCATGCTCACGTATCATCTGGCGTTGAAGGCACCCCGCGAACGAGAGCGCTGCCGCATTCACATCGAGGAAGGCGAACAACTGCACGTCATCGCCTGGGAAGAGGGGCAGTCCTTCATCTTCGATGACATGTTCAATCACGAAGTCTGGAACGAAACCGACGAGGACAGGTATGTCCTGCTTATCCAGGTCAAGCGTCCCTGCCGGTGGGTAGGAACGCTGATCCAGAACACCTTTCTTCTCGCCGTGCGTCACTCACGCTTTGTGAAGGACATCACACACGCCATCGAGCGGGCTGGGCTCAAGCAGGCATCTCGACCGGCCTGACGCCTTGCCGCACCTAAACGTCGAACTGCGGGAAACTAAAGAGATCAGCCTAGCGCGAAGCCAGTGTCTTGCCTTGTAAGGCGGCAATCGCCTCGACAACAATCCGCGTATGCTCCTCCCAAGTGGGTGCATGCCAATCCGGGATCCGCCGCATTTGCGCGCAGTGCCGTTCGCCACGCGATGCATGGTCAAGGATCATTGCCTGCCATCCCGGACCGTCCAGGGGATCAAGGTAGTCGGGAGTAGCGCCGCCCACTTCGCGCAGCGCCGGAATATCGCTGCAGATCACCGGCGTGCCGACGGAAAGCGCCTCCGCCACCGGCATTCCGTATCCTTCCGCGAAAGAGGGCATCACCAACGCTCTCGCATGGCGCAGCAGACCTGCCATCCGAGCGTCCGAACACCCGTTCAATTCCTCGACATGCCCTTTCAGCGCCGGGCAGCGCTCCAGCATATCGATGACCTGCTCATTCTCCCACCCGCGCCGTCCGATTACCACCAGCCGAGGCACGCGTTCGGCAGGCAAATTCTGCGCCATGTGCCGCCACAGATGCAGGAGCAGAAGATGGTTCTTGCGAGGCTCGATAGTGCCAAGGCAGACGAAGTAAGGGCGCTCGTCCGCCACAAGCGGTACTGTCGCGCCAGCCAGTGCCTCGGTCCCCAGCAGTGCGACATGTACGTCGATCTGCCTCCCGCTCGCCGCGATCCAAGGCTGCAGAGAGCGTCCGGTCGCGGCAGAATTGACGATCACCGCGTCTGCCAGTTCGGTGATGGTCGCAATCCGTTTCCGGTGCTGTGCATCGCCTGAAACGCGAGCGTACTCGGGGAATTCGATCGGGATGAGGTCGTGGACCATGCAAAGGAAGTGTGCTTGTTCCTGCTTCAGGATCCTGCGCACCTTCTGCGTCTGAATTAGGTGATGGGGCGACGATTGTACGTACACTGCCCCGCTGCCTCTGGGCTTTTCGCTTCTGGGCCGCAGTGCCGCCATCCACGGCAGGATGGAAGGGAGCGATCGCTGTCTTGGATGGTCATCCTCTCTGGACCAGCGCCGTTCCAGCTCATCGAGGTAGGCAAGCGCAGCTGCGCGTGGAAGCTGGCCATAGAGGCCGGTCGGATGCACGGCGGCAAAGGTCAGGTCTCCACCGTAGTGGCTAAGAAGCCCTCTGGCATAAGCCATCTCCACACGGTCTACGCCAGATGGTGTGGAATAGCGCACGCGCGAAATCAAACGCGAGATGTCGAGGATTACTTCGTTCATGGCCAGCCTTCTAACGCAGCAGCGCCATCAGCCGGCCTTGCCAGCGGCGAAGCGGCCCCAGCCAACCAAGACGATTGGGAGCCTGATGGGCAGCCATACGGCTTACAAGCACCTCGGGGGGGCACGGCAACCCG
The DNA here is from genome assembly GCF_040813635.1 of Novosphingobium rhizovicinum. NCBI lineage: Bacteria > Pseudomonadati > Pseudomonadota > Alphaproteobacteria > Sphingomonadales > Sphingomonadaceae > Novosphingobium > Novosphingobium rhizovicinum. Next base: position 81,761 of record NZ_JBFNXR010000031.1, read on the forward strand.
GTTACGGGATCAAGGTAGCGCGGATACAAGATCAAGACTCCGGTGACCAGTTCATCGACCGTCAGCTGACGTCCGCGCCGCTCAGGGACTGAGCCAAGATCGCGGGTCAGCCCCCACCCCGCATAAAAAGGAGTGCCATGGCACGCCACCTCCCTGCCCCGGAGCAAAGCTTCAAAGCCAGTCAGCGAGGTGAGCACGTGGACCGCATCCACCGTATCGAGCAGAGACGCCATGCTCGGCTCTCGAACAATCCTGTCGGCGAACGCAAATGCATCGGCATCGGCCACCGCACCCTTGCGATGCCCGGCGTCGACGTCGGGATGAGGACGAAACCAGATTTCAGCATCCGGCTCCAGCCTCCTCACGCGCCGCAAAAGTTCGAGGTTCGAATGCAGGCCGCCGCCGCCTGCCAGAACGGACATGTCGTCCTCGACCTGAGCGGGCACCAGCACCAGCTTACGGCCGGGCTGCCGATCAGGAACCGGTGCAGCGCTACCGGCAGCGTATTTGCTGATGCCGGCCTTGATGATCGTGCTGCGCAGTGCGCTCGCACGCTCGATCATCCTCGGCGTGAACTCGGTTTCGGCCAGGATCCGCTCAAGGTCGCTTGCGCCCTTGGGGTCAAAATGAATGCCGGAGTGATCCACGACGACCGAAGAAGGCGGAACCAGGTTGCTTCCCAGCCCGGTCGAGCGGACGAAGCCATCCTCCACCCGGACGAGCGGCACTTCCCGCCGATGCGCGTTCTCGATCAGTGCAGACGAAACTCTGGACGGCCAGATCGCCATGGCACCGCCAGCCCGCCTTGCCAGCTGTAGCGCCCTTCGGGGCCGCGAGGAGATCTGCAGGCGCTGGTGAGGAGACCAGAGGAGGCGGCGGATCTCTGCACGTTTCCACCAGGCCATGCCGCTTGCCGCCGCTATGGCCCGGTTAGACTCAAGAATGCGACGCCAATCACTCAACAGATCGATTGCGGCCTCGATCGACACCTCCGCTCCGGTGAAGGGATCGCGATACGCCACGCTGTTCAAAACCTGTGTCACTCGACATGCCAGCGCCGCCCGATCATCGGAGGCCGTGCCGTAGCGCCCGGAGCTCAGCACGCGCACAGACAGGCCTGCTATATGCCCTAGCGCTGTCCATTCATCCTCCCCGTGAGAGATCAGACGTTCAGCGCCAGCAAGAGCGGACCATGGATCAACGTCGCAGCACCATGGCGCACCTTCCTGCGTCACCATCCGCGCGGCGTCATCACTATCACGTGTGGCGCCGGGCAGGACCCATAGAGAGTTGGCACGCTCGCCCGCACTAAGCTCTTCCAGAAGGCTTTGAACTTCGGCAGCATCGCGCGGGCGCAGCACCAGGACGCGCGCTCGTCGTGGATCCAGAGGTTTCGCCCAGAACTCACCTCCGACCCGGGCGCTGCGCAGCCGCTCAAAAAGCTTCCCGCAATCTGACGATTCCATTCCGCTCGGGGCGAACCGGAACGAAACGGAGGCGTCCGCCCACGGGAACGGCGGCGCACGCAAGAGCGGCAGTGCATTCAAGGGCGACGGCCCCATACCGGCACCTGCAGGCCCCCGTCCGCACGACGAGCCACTACCCCATAACTTCCCGTCGCCAGCTTCAAGCCTCCGAGCGCCCGCGCCTTCGCTGAAAGGCGTTCATTCGCCAGCAGGGCATAACGTGCAGCACCATTGCTGGTGACGATCAATACCGGACCTCCAGCAGGCTCGCTTCCAAACAGAGCGCGCCAAGCCGAGCAACGCGCCTCCGCGTCGACAGTCCAGCCTGGCGGTGGCTCTCCCCGCTCGTCCCAGGCGGCAAGGGCTTCGCGGCCGATCCGAGCCACGACGGATGGCTCAGGCTGGTTCTCGTCAGGTCCATGATCCACTTCGCGCAGCCACTCACAGGATTCGAGCGCTGGCGCATTCTCCTGATGCTGCAGGATCCGGCCTGCCGTGTCGGTGGTCCGCAGAAGCGGCGACACGAGCGCGCGGGCAAACCTCCAACCCAGCTCTGCAAAGTGGGCTCCCAATGCTTCCGCCTGAGCAGTTCCGCTCTCCGTCAGCGGCAAATCGGTTCGCCAGCCAATGCGACGCGGAGCCTCGCCCGCGTCGAACGTGTTGCCGTGGCGGACGATCACGAACTCGGCAGTACCCATCCCTACGCCCCGGGGAAAGGATCACCCAACCGGGCAATCGCATCTTCGGCCTGGGCGATATCGGCGGGAGTATCGATGCCGGAGAGGGCGTGCTGGGGCGGAGGAACCTCTATGGTCGTGACCGTCCACCCGCTTTCGAGGAAGCGCAATTGCTCCAGCCCTTCGAGCTGCTCGTATGGCGTAGGCTCAGTGGCTGCAAACCATTCAAGAGCCGCCATCCGGTAGCCGTAGAGGCCCAGATGCTGCCAAACAGGCGAAGCGGGATCCTCCCGCAGTTTCGCCTCATCGCGCATGGCAGGCAGGATACTCTTGGAGAACCAGAGCGCCCGACCATCAGTCCCTCTAACACATGTCGTGCCACTGAACGGCGCTGCAAGTTTGTGAGCGCGCAGTCTGTCGAGCCGGCTCCAGTCGAGTCGATATACCGGGGTCGCGACATCAGCGTCGTTATCACGCAGCGCGGCAATCAGGCCCGCCACAAGTGCAGCCGGAATGAACGGTGCATCGCCTTGCAGGTTAATGACCCTTTGAGGCAGTGAGGGCCGGGTCAACGCCGCCGCATGCGCCCGAGCCGAGCCGGAGTTCAGGCTCTCGGCCGTCATCACGACTTCGACTCCGAGATTGCGGGCGTACTCTGCGATGCGTGTGTCATCGGTTGCCACCACTACATCACATGCGCCTGCTTGTTCAGCCGCAGCGTGCGCCACTTCAGTGACCCGCTCCAGAAGCGTTCGACCAGCGATCTTCAGCAGCGGCTTTCCGGGCAGACGCGTTGAACCAAACCGCGCCGGTATGACGATCAAATCTGCTGTCATGCTGGTTGCCGGATATGTCAGCGGAACCGGCTCAGGCTACGCCCCGCCTGATGATATCGTGCATGTGAACAATGCCCACGAGCTTGCCCTCTTCGACGACGAACAACACCGAGACGGCGTTTTCGTTCATGATGTGCAAAGCCTCGGAGGCGAGCGTCTCTGCCGTAACGGTCACGGGGCTGACGGACATGTGCAGCCCGATGTTATCGGACAAATCGAAGACCGCGATGCAGCGGCGCAGATCTCCATCGGTGAAAGCACCCACCAGGATCTCGTTTTCGTCCACCACGGCCGTGCAACCATAACGTTTGCGGCTCATCTCGATGGTGGCGCTCGTAAGGGAAGCGTCACGCCCCACCCGCGGCACGGCATCGCCAGTGCCCATGATCTCGCCAACAGTGGAGAGGCGCGCTCCGAGATTGCCGCGCGGATGGAAGGTGTGGAAATCGGAAGCAGTGAAGCCGCGTGCTTGAATGAGCGCAACCGCAAGCGCATCTCCGAGCACAAGCTGGATCGTCGTCGTGGACGTCGGGGCGAGTTCGTATGGGCAGGCCTCGCGGACCGAGGGCATAGTCAGGCAGATGTCCGCTGCGCGGCCAGCGGTACTATCGGCATGGGAAGTCGCTACGATCAGCATCACGCCGCGACTGCGACAGTAGCTGAAGATGTCATTGAGTTCGCTCGTCTCGCCGGACCATGTGATAGCGAGAACGACGTCCGAAGGAGTGATAACTCCCAGATCACCATGACTCGCTTCACCCGGGTGAAGGTACAAAGCTGCAGTGCCCGTGGAACGCATGGTAGCGGCAATTTTGCCGGCGATATGGCCGCTCTTGCCCATTCCGGTGACAATCACACGACCCGGTGTCGTCGCAATGGCCTGAATGGCCCGGTCGATCTGTGCGCCTAGGTCCGGTGACTGCATCGCGAGGCGCAGAGCCTCGAGCGCCTGAAGTTCAACATCCAGCGTATTCAGCACCGAATCGGAGTACCGCGATTGGAAGACTTCAGATTTCATATCGCCCTGAATGTGATTTCTGTTTTACTTACCGGGACGCTTCCAGCGGAGATTTCAGCTTACCCATAAAGGCTTGCCAGTCACTCCCTTCCTCGTCAAGGAAGCGGCCCTGTACCTCCGAAGGCGCGTATTGTTCAACTTGCATTTGTCAATTGAGCCAGATCGCACCTCCGGAGCGACATCCGGAGGACGAATTGATGATCTTGTGCGGACGTGAAACGGGCGCAACCACTCCGCTGTTCCTTATCGCCGGGCCGTGCGTCATCGAAACCGAGGATCTGACCCTTTCGATCGCCGACCGTCTTGCGCGTACAGCTCAAAAGCTCGGCCTGTTCACTCTCTTCAAGGCTTCTTTCGACAAGGCAAACCGCAGTTCGCACCGATCGTTCCGCGGCCCTGGAATGGACGAGGGCCTTCGCATCCTTGAGAAGGTTCGGGAGCGGACGGGGCTGCCTGTCCTGACAGATGTGCACGAGGCGTCGCAGGTGCCCGCGGTTGCCCAAGCCGTGGATGTACTACAAACACCCGCGTTCCTGGCCCGGCAGACCGACTTCATCGCGGCGGTCGCCGCTTCGGGCAAGCCGGTGAACATCAAGAAAGCCCAGTTCATGGCTCCTGCCGACATGGCACAGGTCATTGCCAAGGCACGGCACGCAGCCAGCGCGGCAGGACACGATCCTGATGCCTTCCTCTTGTGCGACCGGGGCACCTCGTTCGGTTACAACAATCTCGTCTCCGACATGCGGGGCCTTGCCATCATGGCCGAGACCGGCTGTCCTGTTGTTTTCGACGCTACTCATTCCGTGCAGTTACCAGGCGGGTTGGGTGAGAGTTCCGGCGGGCAGCGCGAGTTTGTGCCAGTGCTCGCGCGCGCAGCCGTCGGCGCGGGAGTGGCGGGCCTGTTCATGGAAACACACCCGGCCCCCGAGAAGGCGTTGTCTGACGGAGCGAACGCCTGGCCCCTGGATCAGATGGAGCCACTCCTGGTTCAACTGCAAGCCATTGACGCAGCAGTTAAGTCCACTTAGCTGAATCCGCTTTCGCCGGAATGTCTGTTATCAGGCAACAGGCTGACCTGCCGGATACCCTTACCGCTAAGGCAAAGTGAGCCATGATTGTGCACGCCCGGTTCAAAAGCGCAATGCTTGCCCCGGTGCACACTCTGCAACTTGCAACGTCCGCCAAGAGCTTTCTCGACAACCCGCTTATCGGGTCGCAGCGGCTGAACCGGCGCGGCCTGCACCTGGCTCGCGTGAAGCTGGCAGCCGCTCTGTGCCGGTGGCGGCGCAAGCGGCTGGCACGCCGCGTTCCCGCCGAGTGGCGCGAAGCCTTCGACAGGGACGGATTTGTCGTCATTCGGGATGTTGTGGCGCCCGAAGAGTTCGCACTCCTGCGTACGGCGATCCTGTCTTACCAGGGTGAGGCCAGAGAGATGCGGCAGGGCGACGCCGTTACCCGCAGGCTCGCAATAGATCCCGAGATGCTCGCGCAGATTCCTTCGTTGAGGAAGCTGCTGGAGCGCGAGGATCTGACCGCGTTATTCCACTATGTAGCGAGCTTTCGGACGACCCCGCTACATTATATACAGACGATCGTCAGCCATGACGGTCAGGATGATCGGGACCCGCAGGAAACCCTTCATGCGGATAGCTTCCATTCATCGCTCAAGGCCTGGCTGTTCCTCAATCCCGTCGCGGCGAGCGAGGGGCCGTTCACCTACGTGCGTGGGTCGCATCGCCTGACTCCGGAACGCCTCGCCTGGGAACACCGGCGCAGCCTCGCGGATCCACGGGCCATCGACCGGCTATCGGCTCGCGGGTCGCCACGCGTATCTCCAGCCGATCTCACCGCCATGAAGCTCTCCGGGCCTGAGGCATTGGCAGTACCGGGCAACACCCTCGTCGTCGCGGACACACTCGGCTTTCATGCCCGAGGTGCTTCCGAGACGGCGGGAGAGCGCGTGGAGATCTGGTCCTACGCGCGCCGCAATCCCTTCCTGCCTTGGCTGGGAGGAGATCTGCTGAGCCTGCCGGGCGTGGCCGAACGTCGGATCGGCTGGCTGTGGTCGTTTCGCGATCGTTTTGAAAGGCAACTCGGCCAACCTTGGCGCCGTGTCGGGATTCGGGGCCCGATGGATCACACAACACGCTGCGCGACACCGGACGAAGAGCCTCCCAGCCTGCCGTTGTAGCTGGCTTAACGACAGGCACGCATACCGCCCGCCAGCTGTATGGCCTGCTATTGCGAGTGACTTGCAGGGCTGGCAACAACGGGGTATCAGGGTGCGAGTTTGACCCGCCGGGGGATCAATCCGCATGCCTGCCGATCTTGCCCCTCTCACCGCCGCTTTCGCTGCCTGGGGTCTTACGGTGCGCCGCGAATCATCCTGGGCACGGTAAGGAAGCGCGATGACACCGACGGCGAGACGCTGGACACGCATTGCTTTTGCAGGGCCGATGGCGGTGATTGTTGCCATGGTGACGATGGCGGGGATGGCACTTTGGCTCCCCGGAGGCGCGGCCGGTGTCGACAATCTGGTCTTGCCGCTTGTTCTCGTGCCGCTGATCTGGGCGGCGTTGTTCTTTCACGCCTGCCTTGATCGTAACCTGAAGCGGGTCATCGCGGTCGCGCTCGGGCTGCTTCTTGTGCATGGCGGGCTGGTAACGCAGAAGTTCATGGACGCCAGACCGGCATCCCAGGAGGACCATCGATGATCGCGCTTCCGAAGGAAGAGACCAAGCTCATGGTCGCCGTCCACGGGTGGTCGGGCATTATCCTCGGGCTGCTGCTCTATGCCGTGGTGCTGACCGGCACGGCTGCGGTTTTCGCTGAGGAGATTGGCGTCTGGTCCGCCGGGCATGTCACCAGTGAGTCCGCTTTCGAGCGGCCAATCGCTGGCCCCATTCAGGAACTGGGAGCACAAACCCCTGAAGAATACCGCGAGGCGGTGGACCTGTTCGAGACTGGCGATCACGACCTTGGCATGTTCTTCCATCGCCATGAAATGGAAGACGGGATGCCCGTCAGCCGGGGCTGGTTCTATCTGGTCGGTGCGGACGGAACTCTGAAGGAGCGCAGCTTCGGCACGAGCGAAGACGTCTTCGGCGCGCGCAACGACAATGCTTTCAGCACCTTTCTGGTCGAAACGCACGTCCGGCTGCACGTACCCGATCCCTACGGCCTGATCCTGACCGGGGTATTGGGCCTCGCCATGCTCGTGGCCGCCATCTCGGGGCTTCTGATACATCGGCACCTGTTCAAAGACATTTTCACGCTACGGCGCGGTGCCAAGCCGGTTTTGCTGAACCGCGACCGTCACAGCGTGGCCGGCACATGGAGCCTTCCCTTCGCCTTCGTCCTGGCTTTCACCGGCAGCTTCTTCTCCTTCTTCGGCACGATCGGCGTACCTATCGTGGCCATGGCAGCTTTCGGCGGAGATGTTGAGGCGCTGAACGAAGCCGTCTTCGGCAGTCCGGGGACGCCCGACGCCCGACCGGCGCCGACGGCGGGGCTCGACCGCATCACCGCCGATGCGATCGATCGGGCCGGCGCCATACCGACGTTCGCCACAATCGAGAACTTCGGTCGCGCCGATGCGAAGGTGACAACCTATCATCCGCCTGCCAGCGGCGACATCGCGCCCGTCAGCCTCGTCTACAACGGAGCAGATGGTACGTTTGAGAACCAGAAACCGCTCATCGGCCCCCGTCCCTCCACCGGAGGAACACTGGCTGCGGTGATGTCGCCCTTGCACTTCGGCAACTTTGCCGGGATCGTCTCAAAGGCAATCTGGTTCGGCCTGGGTTTTGCGATGTGCTACGTTACTTATACCGGACTGCGGCTTTGGCTGGTGCGGCGTGAAGCGGGCTCCCGTTCGCTGGACTGGCTCGACCGCTCGCTTGTGATTGTCGGGCTGGGCCTGCCGCTGGCGCTCCTCGGATCGGGCATCGCTTTCCTGCTGACCATGCCTCTTGGAACCGCGACGTTCTGGACACCTGCTGGTTTTCTCATAGCCTCTGCCATGGTGATCGCTGCCGGCGCCTTCTGGCGCTCAGCGGCATCATTTGCGCAGGTGCTGGTGGCGATGACCGGGGTCGTCATGGTCGCACTGCCGCCCCTGCGCCTGATGAATGGAGGCCCCGGCTGGACCACTGCACTGGCGGCAGGTCAGTGGGTGATCGTCGCTGTGGATCTTGCGCTTGTGGTGTCCGGCGCTGCCCTGCTTTGGCGCCTGCGCCTGCCTGCCAGAGCGGATGCAGGCGTTGCCCCCATCCTGCAGGCGGCTGAGTAATGGGACTTCCACTTTACATCGCGCTGGCCGCATCCACCCTGCTGATCGCGCTGTTGTGCCTGCGCGACCCGAAGCGTCGACGCGCCATGGGCGCATCGCCACCCAGCACGGGAGCGGGACCACGACTGCCTCTTGCAATCGGGGCCTTGTTGCCTGGGCTGTTCCTGATCCTTCTCGGCGACGCCGCAGCCTTCCTGTCATGGCTCGGCGGCTGTTCAGTCGCCGGATGGCTTCTCACCACGGCGCTTTCTTCAGCCAGGTCAGGGAGCAAGGAAGGGATCTAAGGGGCGATCCGCAGCCTTTCCGCTGCGTCAGGGACCTATGTCACGCGCCTGAAGGTTTATGCGCTTGCGAGCGCCGGCTTCGAAACCGAGCTTGGCTGCAATGGCATCGTTCCATCCATAAGGATCGAGCAAGTAAACAGGCTTGCCGTCACTCACGACAACATCTTGGTAGATCAACCGCACGGGAATGGGTTCAGGAAGCCGGACAAAGGTTTCCTTGTCTTTTGCCCGGGCACTTTGCCAGGAACCGGTAATCTGAACGTCACTGGCGAGCATGCGCGCGAAGCCCCACGCGTCCTCCACCCGCACGCAGCCATGGCTGAAATACCGCCGCTCCTCGGAGAACAGTCGAGGGGCGTTCGTATCATGCAAGTAGATCGCATGCTGGTTGTCCATATCGAACTTGACCAGCCCCAAGGCGTTGTCCGGCCCCGACTGCTGCACAATCCAGCCTCCTTCGCGCACCATGTTGTTGCGCCGCAGATAGGCCGACGAGACATCGGACAGTTCGTTTCGCTCGATCGACTTCGGAACCGTCCAGGTGGGGTTGGCGACAAGGCGGTAAAGCTGCGACTGCAACTGCGGCGTAGGATTGCCAGGCTCACCGACAACAACCTTGCGGCGATCGACCAAGGTCCCGTCTTTATAGTAGGCCAACTCGGCGGCGGCGATGTTCACGTCAATACGGTTTCCAGGAGGGCTGCGTTCAAGCCAGCGCTGACGCTCCAGTGCGACAGCAAGCGCGCGGGAGCGAGCTGCCGGGCCGAAATTCAGCGCCTGCAGAGTGCTGGGGCCCACCACTCCATCGACTGTAAGGCCAAAGCTCGCCTGCAGCCGCTCGACGGCACTGGCGACCTCTTGGGTGTAGACGTCTTTGCTCTTGCCACCTTCGGACTGCAGGAAGCCGAGTTCCCGAAGACGCCCTACGATGGCCGCGACATGTGGGCCGCTGTCGCCTTTCTCGGCTATCCCGTCGAGCGCAATCGGCGACATGGAGCGGCCTTCCGAAGAGCCTCTTGCATCCACATAGGTCTTGGACAGTACGCGATAGCTTTGGCTCTGTGGCGCAAGTCCGCCAAGCCACTCGCGTAGCCTGCCGTCGTTGAGCGCAGTATTGAGACCGGCCACGAGATCGTCTTCCGGACGCGGCAATGTGTAGACGTCATAGAGATTGGTCGGATCGACCGCCCCCCGCGACAAGGCTATAGCGTAACGCAGTGCAGCCTTGGTCAGCGCCACGTCGCGCGCGGCATCTTCTTGCGGCATGTCCGCGGGAAGGAAGCGCAATCGATCCAGACCATGGCCCGCCCGCTCACCGAGTATTTCACGCAGGCTCTCGGCCGCCTCGGGAGACCAAGCGGCCTTCCAGGCTCGAGCTTCATAGAACGGGCGGACTCCTGCATCCGAGGCAGAACGCATGGCCTGCTCGGGCACGGGAGCGACTGCCTGCGTTCCCTCTTGACCGGAAACCTCAGCGCCGTTGCTCGGTGCTCCGCAAGCGGCGACACCTGCAAGAAGTATACTGCTGAATTTGAGAATAATCGGACGTTTTTCCATGTTCAATGAACACCGTCGGATTGCGATTGTTCCTATTACACTCAAACCCCAAGCTTACTGTGCACCGATCAATATAAATCTCGGCACACTCAAATCTTCTCAGACTTTTACTTCAATATGTATGCAGCATTGCGCCCCTGCCCATGACTTATGGAGCAGGGGCGCAGAAAGCCGGTATAAACCGCGTCAGCTGCGCGCTGTCACATCAGACGCTGTCACATCAGACTAGGTGCAGATGGGCGGTATCGACGTGATGCTCATACATGTTCAGGTGTGAAACCATCGTTCCCGCGTCATCTTCGGGCAGAAGCTTGATCGTCTGGACCTGCGTCGTGCTGGCGTCGATGCCCGCCACGGAGATGCTCTCCACCGTGCCCAGCGTCCCCGCAGTTGCCGTGCTTGCAACGTGGGGAGCCGCTGCCGCAGTAAACGCAAAGCTGCCTTCGTCCGTCGCCAAGGCCGTTGCGGCAGAGCTCTGCACGGGCTCAGCGATGAGAGGCAAACCGCCCAGCATCATCTTTTCCGTACCCAGCAACGCGTTCTGCGCGCTGAACTGAGAAGTCACCTCGACGCCATCGAGCACCTTGATGATCTCATATCCGGTAAGCTTGAGGCTGCCGTCATATTGCTCGACCCGCTTGCTCCCATCGGCCTGCACCAGCAGTTTCTTCTGAGAGAGCAAGTTCCAGGAGCTGTCCCAGGCACGGGTGGTGGTGACGTCGCCACCGACCGTGACGCGCTCGGCTCCTATGAACTGCCACGAAGCATTATAGTGCTTCAGCATGGTGGAGCCATTACCCTCATTCACCAGAACATCCATGCGCGAGGGTTTCCAGGCCGCGTCGAAGTACTGGGTCTTGGTTTCAGCCCCGTTAACCGTAACCCGCTCTGCTCCGACAAAGGCCCACTTGCCGTCAAAATGGTTGGTCTGCACCGAACCGTCGACGTTTGTGATTATCTTGTCTGCCGAGGTCAGCACAAAGTGCTCATCGAAGTGCTGGACCACCTTTTCCTTACCGACGACCGTGACGTCGGAACCCAGCAGATTGCCGGCCAGGTCGTGCGTGGTGACAACCGTCTTCTCGGCGCTCGGCCACTCCGTCGTTACGGTTCCGATGACATGCCCGTTGCTGTTAAGCAGATCCTCAACCAGCGAAGGGGCTGGTTCCGCGGGGCCATAACCGGCGCATCGGCGACCACGTCTACGGTGGTTCCAGTTCCGTCCACGAGGAAGGATTTGGTCCCGCCGTCCACGCGCGTCTCGACGTTAAGCTGTAGATCGTTGATCGTCAGCGATCCGGTACCTGAGCCCACTTCGGCCCCGAGCTCCACCGAGCGAAGATACTCGGTGTCCGACACGATGCCCAGATCCTTGAGCTTTGCGATCACATCCGCGACGTCGACCGTGCCCTGGGTCCAGTCCTTGTCAGCGACGAGCGCGGTGTACGTCCCCTTGTGGTAGATCGTCGCCTTGAAATCACCATTGGTGTAAGTGCCGACCGGGTCGCCATAGGCACCAAAGCCGCCTTCGTGGATCCAGATCATGATCTCGTTCGTAACGACACTCTCCCCGGTCCCGGTGGCCGAGTTCGCCAGCCAGATGTCGAACGCCACGTTGAAGCCGCCCAGGTTCCCCGAGTAGCTGAGGTCGAAGTCGGCGGTCAGGCTCTTGAGGTCTGCCACCTGGACCGGGAACACCCGCGCAGTGTCGCTCGGGTTGCTCGCCGCGTTGTACGGACTTACGCCGAAGATCACCTCGGGATAGGCCAGCACGCGGGTGTTTGTTGTGGTGAGCGGATAGGACCAGTTGAAGGTGGTGCCGCCTGTCATGTCCGCAGTGTTGAACTGGCTGGTGAGCGTGTAATCCTTGCCCGCCGTCATGTCGGTCGAGCCCCAGGTGTTGTTCAGCACGAACCAACCGTTCGCGTTCCAGGCCTGGGCAGCCTTGTCCATGGTCTTGTTGACCGGAACCTCCGCGGCCACCGGATCCAGGAAGTTGAAGTCCGCTGCAGTGAGCGCGGAAAGCGAGACATCCCAAAGAGTGAGAATCTCGGTCGAGTTCAACTTGATCCGCGTATCGCTGCCGATCTGCGACGCCCCCGAGAGAACCTGCTGGAAGTTCGTGAACCCATAGCCCGTCAACTTGACGGCATCCCATTTTTTCAGACCCAACGCTTTGAAGTCTGTCTAGTGTTTTCTTCCTGCGGCTCGCCTACCAACGTTGGTAAACGGAAATTAGACTCTTGTGCGAGTTTTTGCCAATGCGACCAACAGCTTACCATTTACCGTCGCATACACCTCGTCCGGGATCGTCCGTCAGCATGCGGGCTGACGCAAGAGATGCTTGGCGCTATGGCGTGCGTATGGACACCTCTCTGGCTCATCCCCCGGCGCCGCTGTGCGTCGCGGCCCTTTATCGCTTCACCCGCCTTTCGGATTGCGCGAGCATCCGCGACCGGTTGGAGAGCGTCTGCCGGCAGCATGGAATTCGCGGCACTCTGCTGATCGCGCGCGAAGGGATCAACGGCACTATCGCCGGCTCACATGAAGGCATCGCCGCAGTGCTGACGCACATTCGCGCCTTGCCCGATTGCGCCGACCTCGACGTCAAGCTTTCTGGCGCGGTCGAGATGCCCTTTCACCGCATGAAAGTGCGCCTGAAACGCGAAATCGTCACCATGGGAGAGCCCGACATCGATCCGCGTGCCAGCGTGGGCACATATGTTGAGCCTGAGAACTGGAATGCGCTGATCTCCGATCCTGACACTGTCGTGATCGACACGCGCAACACATACGAGGTCGCGGTCGGTACCTTCGAAGGCGCGATCGCCCCTCAGACCAGCACCTTCCGCGACTTTCCGGCCTGGTTTCGGACCGAGCGCGACCGGCTCCTGGGCGCGGGTCGCCAGCCGAAGGTGGCGATGTTCTGCACCGGCGGCATCCGCTGCGAGAAATCCACCGCTTTCCTCAAGCAGGAAGGTGTCGAGGAGGTCTACCATCTCAAGGGTGGCATCCTGAAGTACCTCGAGACGGTACCGCAAGAGAGCAGTCTATGGCGCGGCGAGTGCTTCGTGTTCGATCAACGCGTGACAGTCGGACATGGTCTCGGCCAGGGCAGCTACGAACTGTGTCACGCTTGCCGCAGGCCAGTCAGCGAACAGGACATCGCCTCACCGCTCTACGAGGAAGGCGTCAGCTGCGCTGCATGCTACTCCGAACGGACAGATGAGCAGCGTGCATCATATCGCGAGCGCCATCGCCAGGAGACGCTCGCTGCCGCACGGGGCCATACACACGTGGGCGCGGTCTATACACCGGACACAACGGAGAGCGAGGAGTTGAATGACACCGCAAGCTGACCCGGTCCTCTACAGCTTCCGCCGCTGCCCTTACGCCATGCGGGCACGAATGGCGCTCGCTGTCAGCGGCACGCAGTACGAACTGCGCGAGGTGAAGCTTCGCGACAAGCCGGCAGCCATGCTCGCGGCCTCGCCTAAAGGGACCGTTCCGGTCCTCGTGCTGGCGGACGGCACTGTGATCGACGAGAGCCTCGACATCATGCGCTGGGCGCTTGCCAATCGCGATCCGGAGGGCTGGCTGGAGCGCGACGACCGCGCGCTGGTCGCGGCAAACGATGGCGCGTTCAAGCACGACCTGGACAGATACAAGTACCCGGAGCGGCATGGGTCCGAGCCGCTTGTCCATCGCGAAAGGGGTTTGGCCTTCCTGCGGCAATTGGACGCGCAGCTCGCTGGCGGGGGCCAGCTCTGCGGAGAAAAACGCGGCCTTGCCGACGCCGCGATCATGCCCTTTGTACGGCAGTTCGCCGCGGTTGATCGAGAGTGGTTCGACCAACAGCCCCTGGCGCATCTGCAACTATGGCTGGCGAACCACATCGCATCCGACCTGTTTGACACGATCATGATCCGACAGGCCCCGTGGTCCCAGAGCTGATGCTCCGGGACCAGCCACAAAGCAGGCCCCGCTAGCTACCTAGCGCCTGATCGACCTCCGCGATTTCCGAGCGCAGCCACATCGTCTCCGACAGATTGCTGCCGCCGGAGGCCGCAAGCAGCGCTTCGGTTGCCGCCTTCTTCACCTTGAGCGAAGCTACGTCTCCCGGCACCGCGCCCAGCGCGATGGCAACGAGGTGCAGCGCCTCCAGCGGCTTTCCGGCGTCGAGCTTGGTCTGGGCGCGCTCGGCCAGCTTGTCGGGCCCGCCAGCCAGTTCGGCCAAGTCGGCATCAACACTCGAGCGCGGCACGCCGTAAAGTTCGGTGGTCCCGTCTTCGTAGTGGAACCAGCCCGAGTACTCTTCCCAGATCGTCTTGACGGCCCAGCTAGCCTTGCCGTGGAACTCGCCGATCGCCATCCCGTCCGGCCACGCAAATTCACGCATGAGTTGGTGGACGGTCTTGCCCTCTTTCATGCCTTCCAGCGTGTAGTCGCGCACGTAAGTGACGGCGGCATGCATCTTGTCGAGATCGGCGCGAATCCGCTCTGCTCCCTGGATCGCGTCGCCATGCCCGGTGACCACAATTTCAGCGCCCAGGTCGCGCACTTTCTCCAGCGACTTCAGGTACTGGCGCACCGAACGCGGCTTGTCTCCACGCAGGGTGCACAAGAAAGGCATGGACAGCCATACCGGTCCGAACAGGTTACCGGTGAAGGCAATCTTCTCACGGGGCATCCACACGGTCAGACTGTCGACCGTTTCGCCTTCAGGCGTGTGGATCAGTTCGAAGCAGCGACCGCCCAGCTCCAGCGTCAACTTGCGGTCGACGAGGATGTCGGGAACCACGAGCGGCGGCGGCTTGGGCGTTCCGCCACGCTTGAGGGTGGAGCCCCAAAGCTTCATCGTGCGCGGGCCAAAGAAGGCGGTCATGTCCATCATGTCGGCGTTCGCTTCCGCGAAGCCGGGGCCGCCGACGACCTGAGTCCCTTCTTCGAGGAATTCGGGTACTCCGCCGAAATGGTCGGCATGGCTCTGGGTCAGGATGATAAACGCCAGCGGCCCGGTGCGATGCGGCGCGAACAAACCCTTGTTACGCTCCACGTTGTCCATGAAGCCAGTGTTGATCATCACGTCGCCCTCGGACGTGGTCACGAGATAGGCGTTCGATACGTCGTTCGCCTGGAAGACGAACTCGGTGATCGCGATCGCCTCGCTCTGCGCGTCGCCCGAACGGACGAGGCCGGCAAGCTTTGGAGTGGCTTCCTTGGTGTCGCTCATCTTAAGGCCTCCTCAAACCCGATCATGACTTTGGCAGACTGCGGAGTGGCCGCGATCTCCAGTCCCTTCATCACCTCGCGAAACGGCAATCTGTGACTGATCATCGCCGCGATCTTGTCCTTCAACCGCGGCATGGCGGCGATGACCTCAGGCATTTCCGTCGGATATCCCATGGCCGTGGTGATGGTCATTTCGCTGGTCAGCATGCGGCCCACAGGGAACTCGAGCGGCTTCATGTAGGCAGCGGTTATCACCAGCCTCGCGTGCAGCTTGGCCATCATGATCACGTCGGTCAGGATTGACGGTGCACCCGCCGCATCGATGTATGCGTCGGTGCCAACGCCCACACGGCCATAGCTCGGCACTTCGCCGTGAAGCCGCGCAAGCTCTGTCCGCACGTCGACTTGGGAAGGATTCAGCGCGGCTTGCACGCCCAGCGCTCGCGCCCGCTCCAGCCGCTCCTCAGAGAGGTCGAGCGCGACCACATCGGTGATCCCGCGATCGACCAGCCAGAGCAGCATGCCCAGACCAATCGGACCGCAGCCGAACACCACGACCTTGTCGCCCGGCTTCACCTCGGCGCGATTGACGCCATGCATCGCGACGGCGAGCGGCTCGCACATCGCGGCTACATCATAGGAGATACCTTCGGGGATCGGCAGAATCGACTCTCCCAGCCGTGCCTCACGCACCAGCAGTTCCTGCGTGAACGCGCCCTCCGGTCCGCCCGAGCCGATATTGCTCGGCGTCATCATAGGGTTGACGATCACCGGCGTACCCACGGCGATGCCCTGAACCTCGCTGCCGACTTCCAGAACCTCACCCGCCCCCTCGTGGCCAAGCGCCGTCTCGGCGCCCGGCGGGATGCCGCCCATCTTGATGTACGACAGGTCGGATCCGCAGATGCCGACCGACTTCATCTTCACCACCACGTCCTTGGGACCGGCGGCAGGCCGTTCGTAGGGGTCGACGCGGACGTCGCCGGCGCCGTGGATTTTCAGCAGTTCCATCGTCTCTCTCCTCGCGGCGTTTATTGTTATCTTTGAGGTCTTGGCGTCATGGACGGACCATGTAACCGCCATCAATCGTGACCGTCTCGCCCGTCATGAATGAGGAGGCGTCAGAGCACAGGAAGGCGCCGATGCCCTCAAAGTCGGAGGGAAAGCCTGTGCGCTTCATAGGGATCGTGGGCGCGAAGTAGGCCTCGACCTGCTTGGCCTGCTCGCCCTCACCCATCATGGGCGTCATGATAAGGCCGGGCGCCACCACGTTGGCGCGAATACCGAGCGGCGCCAACTCGATGGCGAGGCAGCGCACCGTCGCGGCAATGGCCGACTTGGATGCGGCATACTCCATCTTGCCCGGAAGGCCCTGGAACAGCGACAGCGAGCCGCATGCGACCAGACTGCCGCCCGGCTCGCCTGCCTCAGCGCGGGCCTTCATGTGGCGCGCAGCCTCGCGCAAGGTGAAGAAGGCGCCATGCAAGGCGGTCTTCTGGAACTCGTACCAGTGCTCCGTGGGCATTTCGAACACCGAGTTGTAGCGCGGTGAGGCACCGGAGTTCGCAAAAACGCAGTCCACCCGTCCAAAGTCGGCCATGACCTGCTCGAACCCGTCGACGATGTTCCGCTCTTCGGAAACGTCGACCTGATAGGCGACAACCTTGCCCGCGCCGGCGGCTTCCAACTCGGCCTTGGCCTTGGCGCTCTTCTCGGCATTGCGAGCCCAGATAGCGATGTCACCGCCCATCTTCGCGATACCCGTCGCGAAGCCCAGTCCAATGCCGCTGTTACCGCCGGTCACGACCGTGACTTTGCCCGTGCAGTCGAAAAGGCCCTTGGCCATCATTCTCTCCTCAATCGTGTCGCTGCGCCCGCGCGCATGTCTCGTTGCGGGATTTCACGCGTCGCGCGCTTGCACCGCAACCCCCGGCCTCGTAGAGATCGGGCCGGATTGTATGACTGCGGACACAATGCTGACCTGAAGGCAAGTGGACCCATGGGGGCTGGCACGATGGCACAGGAACATCCTCCCACTGCTACGATGTCGGTCGATGCGGAACTCGTCGGGTCAGCCGTGACTGCCCAGATCGTCCGCTTCGACATACCGACCCCCACGGCGACGATGCATGCGATCGAGGATCGTTATCACCTCAACATGTGCCTCACGCCCCGGCCGCTCTCCAGCCGCGGTGGCTATGCCAAGCGCTGGGGGCCGCACCGGCTGGAACGGCTGGGCGACATCTTCCTGCTGCCGCCCGGCGAGTCTCTTTTCGTACGCGGAGGCACCGGGCGCCAGGCTTCGCTGATCTGCCATCTCGATCCGGCATTGGTGCACGAGCTTGCCGGGCGCCCGCTCGAATGGGACGACCAGCATCTCGCCACCACACTGGACATCGGCAGCGCCCGCATACGCGCGATCCTGTTTCGCCTCACCGAGGAAGTGCGCCATCCCGGGTTGGGCTGGGAGCGGATGCTCGACTTCCTCGGCGGCGAGCTCGCGCTGGAACTGGCGCGGCACTGCCTCGAAGTGGCGGAGCGGCCCGTGACCGGCGGGCTCTCCGGCTGGCGCCTGCGCCTTATCGACGAACGCCTCGCCGAAGATACCCGCACGCCCACGCTGCAAGAGCTTGCCGATATGTGCAGCATCTCGGTCCGCCAGCTCACCCGCGGCTTCAGAGTCAGCAGGGGCTGCTCGATCGGCGATCACGTCGAACAGCGCCGGATGGAAAGCGCCAAGCGCATGCTCATGGCCGGCGAGAGCGTGAAGACCATCGCCTTCGCCATGGGTTTCGCCTCCCCCTCCAGCTTCACCTTCGCCTTCCGCCGCGCAGTGGGGACCAGCCCGAGCATGTTCCGCAGCCGTCAGGGGCGTGTCCTGAGCGAAGGGGTCTCTGCCAGTCGGTAGTGTCCGGAATTAGACACAAGGTCCCGATCTAACCATCCAACCGCGTTGCCACCACCCGCCGGTGCCGGGTTAGTTCGCATGCGAGAGACCGCACGGCGGTCCGCACCGCAATCTAAGGGATAGGAGCAGCCATCTTGGCCCAGCAGCACCTTCATGCCGACGCAATCGTCGAGAACGCCACCAAGGCCGTCGGCCTCGACCAGTTCGACACCGACACTTACCGCGAGGGACTTCAGGTCCTGATCGACGACGTCAATGCGGGCATCGACAAGGGCTGGTACATCGACAGCGGCATCGCCCAGATCGAGAAGGACTGCCTCCACTACCTGACCACCCGCCTGAAAATCGCTGACTACCTGCGCCGGAACCCGGCGTTGGGGGATCGCAAGATTGAGCGTCCCGTCTTCGTGATGGGCATTCCGCGCACCGGAACCACGCTGCTGTCCAACCTGCTCGCCGCAGATCCTGCCCGCCGCTCGCCGCTGACCTGGGAAATTGACGATCCGGTGCCACCCGCCACCAGCGAAACGCTCAAGACCGACCCGCGCGCTCTCGCCCGCCTCGAGGAAGAGCGCAAGCTGCTCGAAGCCATGCCCGAGGCGGGCAAGTACTATCGCTCCTCGGCCATCTACCCCAACGAAGACGTCTTCATCATGGCGGGCGACTTCAAGACGCTGATGATCGAATCCAAGGGCCGCCTGCCCGCTTACAAGGACTTCATCTTCGGCGCCGACATGAGCAGCGCCTACGCCTACCACAAGAAGTTCCTGCAGGTGCTCCAGCATCACGCGCCCGGCGTGTGGAACCTCAAGAAGCCGAGCCATGCGCTCTATCTGGAATATCTCTTCGCCGCGTATCCCGACGCCCGCGTGATCTGGACGCACCGCGATCCCTACTCGGCCGCGGCCTCGCTGTGCTCGATCATCTCGCTCTCGCACCGCCGCCACATGGGCAAGATCGACACCGAGTGGCTGGCGCAGGACTACCCTTGGCAAGCTGCTGAGCACGCCAACCGGATCATGGATTTCCGCGACAAGTTCGGCGAGGACAAGATCATCGACGTTCACTACGACGCGATGGTCAACGATCCGCTCGGCACGATGAAGACGCTCTACAAAGCGCTCGGCGACGAGTGGACGAGCGAAGCCGAGGCCGGCATCCAGGGCTGGCTCGACGACAATCCACAGAACAAGTTCGGCAAGCACGAGTACAAGCTGGCGCAGTATGGCCTGACCAAGGAGCAGCTCGATCCGCTCTTCGAGCGCTATCTGTCGCGCTACGACGTCGCCCGCGAAGGTTGAGAGGCATAAGCCCGAGGGAGAGAGTTATGCTGGAAGGTCTGCACTACCAGAACGCCTACATCTGCGACAATCTCGAGGCGGGGATCGACGTGTTCCGCGGCCGGGGGCTGGTGAAGGAACCGATCATCATCCCGGTCGACCAGGAGGTCATGACGCCGCGGGGCCTCAAGCGCCAGAAGAGCCGCATCTGCTTCATCTGGATCGGCGACTTGCAATACGAGCTGATAGAGGTGGAGACCGACGAAGTGGGTCTCTACGCCAACACACTGTCGAACGGCGGCCCATTGCGTTTCCACCACGTCTGCTTCCGCATCGACGACTGGGCCGACTTCCGCCGCCGCGTGGACGAGCAGGAGTTCCCCGTCGCCATGGAGCGAGCAGACGCGGGTGAGAACGACCTGAAGTTCCTCTACCTCGATGCGCGCAAGGTCTTTGGGCACTACCTCGAATACACGTGGATGCCCGAGGACCAGTGGCAGCAGATCCGGGCCATGTAAAAGACACCTGTAACCAGCCTTGCCTTGAGCCAGGGCAAGGCTGGCACGGCCTAGCCGATCATCATCAGGCTGGCATTGCCGCCCGCCGCCGTGGTGTTCACCGAAAGCGACACCTCCTCCAGCAACCAGTCGCTGTGCCACGGAGTGTCCTTGTCCGAGGCATGAACGGGAACGATCGCGCCCGGCAACTGGGCCGCGGTGTGAACGGCATCGCTCACCCGCTCCCGGTCACCCTCTACAAGCACTCCAGCAAACGGCTCACTTCGGGCCGCAAACACCTCTGCAACGCTGCGCGGTAGGTCCTGCGGCAGCTCCATGCCCTCGACCGTTCCGCGGTTCCCCGTGGCGAGCACCGCCGCCATTTGCGCATAAAGCCCTGCCGTGGAGGCCGGCTTGAGCAGAATGCGCCCACGCGGATGGAGCATGTAGACATTGCGTTCACCCACCGGCCCCGGCAGCGACTTCTCGACACCGAGCGCCGAGCTCTCACCATAACGCCGCGCGACGGCGGCTGCCTCTATCTCGCCATGCGCCTCCAACCAGTCGGCGAAGTCGCGCAGCAGCGCGGTGGGCTGACCGCTAACCGTGGGCAAGCCTGCCGGCCTTGTCACCAGACGTCCGAGATAGAGAGGCCCGCCCGCCTTTGGACCTGTACCCGACAGCCCGCGCCCACCGAACGGTTGCACGCCCACAACAGCGCCGATCACGTTACGGTTCACATACAGATTGCCTGCCTTGATGCGCGCCGTCACGCGCGCCACCGTTTCATCCAGCCGCGTGTGCAGGCCGAAGGTGAGGCCGTATCCCGTCGCGTTGATCGCGTCGATCAGTTCGCCCAGCGCTTCGCGGCGATAGCGCAGTACGTGAAGCACAGGCCCGAACACCTCACGCTCGACATCTGCGACAGCGCCGATCTCGATAATCGTCGGCGCCACGAACGTGCCATGCTGCGTCTCCTCGCCCAACGGCAGCCGCTCGACCCGGAACCCCTGTGCACGCATCGCTTCTACGTGGCGTTCAATGTTGTCGCGCGCTTCGGCTGAAATGACCGGACCGATGTCGACCGCGAGCCGCTCGGTGTTCCCGACGCGCAGTTCGGCCAGCGCTCCCTTGAGCATCGCCAGCACCCGGTCGGCGCACTCTTCCTGCAGGCACAGGATGCGCAGCGCCGAGCAGCGCTGGCCGGCGCTGTCGAAGGCCGAGGCGATCACATCGCCCACGACCTGCTCGGCGAGCGCCGAGCTGTCGACGATCATCGCGTTTTGGCCGCCGGTCTCGGCAATCAGCGGGATCGGCTTGCCCGCGAAGGAGAGGCGCTTCGCCAGTTCACGCTGGATCAGCCGCGCGACTTCGGTGGAGCCGGTGAACATGACCGCGGCGGTCTCGGGAGCGGAGACCAGCGCAGCGCCGATCTCTCCATCGCCCGGCAGCAGTTGCAGCGCGTCTGTGGGCACGCCCGCCTGATGCAGCAGGCGAACCGCTTCGCCGGCGATCAGCGGCGTTTCCTCCGCAGGCTTGGCCAGCACCGGGTTTCCCGCGACCAGCGCCGCCGCGATCTGGCCGGTAAAGATCGCCAGCGGAAAATTCCACGGGCTGATGCAGGTGATCGGACCGAGCGGCTCCTGCTGGGGACCGAAGGTGGAGCGTGCCTGCATCGCATAGTAGCGCAGGAAGTCGATTGCCTCACGCACTTCGGCTATCGCGTTAGCGGCGGACTTGCCGGCCTCGCGGATCGCCAGCCCCATCAGTTCGGGCATGTGGTTCTGCATGGCGTCCGCGCAGCGCTCCAGGATGGCGGCACGTTCAGCTACCGGCACCTGCCCCCACTTGGAAATCGCAGCTATGCGGGCTGCGTCACGAGCCTGCTCGGGCGTAGCCTCAACCACATGGCCGACAACCTCGCGATGATCGGCCGGATTCTTGACCGGCCGCGCGGCGCGAAGCACCTCTGCCGGAGCCGACCTCCATCTCGCGCTCGCGCTCCTGCGCAGCGCATCGCCAAGCTCTGCCAGCGTGCGCTCGTCGGTGAGGTCCAGCCCGGCCGAGTTGGGCCGCTCGGGATAGAGGTCACGCGGAAGTGCGATCAGGTCATGCCGTGCGCCGGGCTGCGGCATGGCGCGCACGACTTCAAGGGGATCGGCGATCATCTCGTCCACGGGCACCTCCGGGTCGGCAATGCGGTTCACGAACGAGGAGTTGGCGCCGTTCTCCAGCAGGCGTCGCACCAGGTACGCCAGCAGCGTCTCGTGTGTGCCGACCGGCGCGTAAATGCGACAGGGGCGGTCCAGCTCGTTCTTGCCCACTACGCGCTCGTAAAGCTGCTCACCCATGCCGTGCAGGCACTGAAACTCGTACTTGCCGATTGCAAAATCCGGGCCCGCGAGATGATAGATCGTCGCCAGCGTCTGCGCATTGTGGGTGGCGAACTGCGGAAACACTGCGTCCGGCGCGGACAGCAATTGCCGGGCGCAGGCGATATAAGCCACGTCTGTATGGACCTTGCGCGTATAGACCGGAAAATCGGTCAACCCGTCTACCTGCGCGCGCTTGATCTCGGCATCCCAGTAGGCGCCCTTCACCAGGCGCACCATGATCCGCCGTCCGGCCTGCCGCGCGAGATCGACGATCCAGTCGATAACGTGGGGGCAGCGCTTGCCATAGGCCTGCACCACGAAGCCGAGGCCGTCCCAGCCCGCCAGTTCAGGATCGAGGGCAAGGCACTCCAGCAGGTCCAGCGACAGCTCGAGGCGGTCGGCCTCCTCGGCGTCGATGTTGAAACCGATGTCATAGTTCTTGGCCATAATCGCAAGGCGCCGCACCGAAGGCAGCAGTTCGGTCATGACCCGCTCCACCTGGGCCCGGGCATAGCGCGGGTGCAGCGCCGAGAGTTTGATCGAGATGCCAGGTCCGCCATAGACGCCGCGCCCGGCAGAAGCCTTCCCGATCGCGTGGATCGCCCGTTCGTAGTCGCGATAATACCGCTCTGCGTCGGCTGCCGTCATCGCCGCCTCGCCCAGCATATCGTAGCTGTACTGGAAGCCCTTGGCCTCCATCGTCTGCGCCCGCTTCAGCGCCTCACGGATCGTCTCGCCCGTGACGAACTGCTCGCCCATCATTCGCATCGCGAGGTCGACGCCGCGGCGGATCACCGGCTCCCCGGCTCGCGCGACAAGTCGCGTCAATGCCGCACCAAGCCCCCGATCATCGACGCTGCTCACGAGCTTGCCGGTCACGACCAGACCCCATGTGGCCGCGTTCACGAACAGCGACTTGCCCCCGCCGACGTGGGCGGCCCAATCTCCAGCGGCGATCTTGTCGCGGATCAGAGCGTCGCGCGTATCGTTGTCAGGGATACGCAGCAGGGCCTCGGCAAGGCACATGAGCGCCACACCTTCTTCGCTGGACAAGGAATACTCCTGAACCAGCCCTTCCACCGGCGAACTCTTCCGCTCGCTCCTTAGCGCGCTGACGAGCTGGCGCGCAGTGTCCGCAATCGCGTCTCGGCTGCGGGCATCAAACGTCGCAGCTTCCATCAGCAGCCGCACCGCTTCAGCCTCTGAACGGCGGTACGCAGCAGTGATCGCCCGACGCAGCGGCGTTGGGTCAAGAACACCTGGAGCGAAGGCGGCAAAGGGGGCGATCTGGTTCATCCCGCCAGTATAAGAGCTCAAGCTATGCCATTCCGCCTTTTTCCTGCAGCTCTCAGAGTGAAATCACCCTATTGTGCCGCCCCCTACAGCCATCGCGGACCGCCAGCATGAGCCAAGCAGTCGATTTGGATAGCTTTGATCGCAAGCTCATCGCAGCTCTGCGTGAGAATGGCCGGATGACCGTGACGGAGTTGGCGCAGCACATCGGCCTATCGAAGACGCCATGCCAGGTCCGCCTCCGCCGTCTTGTGGATAGCGGCGTCATTCGCGGCTTCGCCGCCATCGTGGATCCCGCCAAGCTGGGGCTGGACCATGTCGCGTTCGCAGAGGTGAAGCTTTCCGATACGCGCGAGGCGGCGCTCGCGGAGTTCAACGCGGCCGTTCAGCGCATTCCGGAAGTGGAGGAATGCCACATGATCGCCAGTAGCTTCGATTATCTGCTGAAAGTGCGCACGACCGACATTCGCCGCTATCGCATGGTGCTAGGCGAGAAGATCTCCAGCCTTCCACACGTCTCCAGCACGTCCACTTACGTCGCCATGGAAACCGTGAAGGACACCGCCGGGTGAGTTGGCGGTTGCACTCGCCACATGCGAGGCGGCGGAACAGATCCAAACGCCAGCCATTGTGATCTCACAGAAAAATGGCAGGCGGAACGATGGCGGAAACACTCGATAGCTCCCTTCATGATGAAGCTCTGGCGCGGGCTGAAAGCATGCTGAAGCTTGCGTGCAAGAAGGAACTGTCGATTGCGACCGCCGAGAGCTGCACCGGCGGCCTGATCGCGGCGCTCCTGACAGACATCCCCGACTGCAGTCACGCTTATGAGCGAGGGTTTGTCGTATACTCGCCGCGGGCCAAGTCCGAGTTGTTGTCCATTCCACCAGAACGGATCGAGCGGTTTGGCGTCGTCAGCAAGGAAATCGCGGAAGACATGGCTTTGGGAGCACTCAAGGCCTCGCACGCCGACATCGCCCTCTCCGTCACTGGTTTCGCCGGACCCGGAGGTGCGGACGATGAGGAGGGGCTTGTCCATCTCGCCTGCGCAAGACGCGGCTACCCGACGGATCATCGTGAGGAACACTTCGGCCCTCAGGGTCGAGCGGGCATCCGTCGCGCGACCATCGACGTCGCACTTCAAATGATAGAGCGCGCCGTCCAGGCCTGAAGGGCCCATGGTGCGGCATCGATGCCGCACCATGGAAACGCACATTCACTTCCGTGAGGACTGATCGGCCTGCGAAGGGCTGGCGCTCTCACCTGAGGCATCAGGCGTTCCCTTCTCCTTCTGCTGCCAACGATCGGTTGGGGAGGAAGCCTGGCCGGTTACATTTCGACTATCGACCGGCTCGTACTCACCCCGGCCAGTTCGCGGGTTTTCCTCTTCGCGCCAGGACTTTTGTGGATCACCCTTGGTGCCAACGACCCTACGAGAATCCTTGGGTTCCAGCTCACCGCCACCGGACATGACGTTTCTCCTTCTTCGCAATGCGGTGCTTGAACGCACTCGCGCAACAAAGAGCAAGCGAACGTCGCGAGGGAAGGTTGCGAAGCCTGCCCGTCTGGCTTCACTCTCCAACCTCAGGCAGCGAGAGTGTGATCCGGCACCGAAGCCCTTCCGGGCGGAACTCGATATCCGCCCGCCCCTCCATTTCCGCTACAAGTCCGCGTTCGATCAAGCGGGTGCCGAAGCCCTTGCGCGTGGGCGCAGTGACACGCGGGCCGCCCTGCTCCACCCAGTCGATTATGAGGGTGCTACTCTCCTCGTCCGTGGCCACTCGCTTCCAAGTGACCGCGACCTGCCCGGCGTCGTTGGAGAGCGAACCGTATTTGATAGCGTTGGTGCTCAACTCGTGCATCGCCATGGCCAGCGCGACTGCGTTCTGCGGGGCCAGCAGCACGTCCGGACCGGAAATTCGCACCCGGTTCGCCTCCAGGCCAACGGCTGCATCAATGGCCATGCGGACCGTGTCGCCCAGCAATGTAGGCTCCCAGTTGCGCTCCGTCAGGAGATCGTGCGCCGTTGCGAGGGCCTTCAGCCGGTCATGGAAGGTAAGGCGCGCTGCTCCTGTCGGATCGACCCCACGGAAAGATTGGGCCGCAAGTCCCTGAACGATCGCCAGCGTGTTCTTCACCCGGTGATTGAGTTCGTTGATGAGAAGTTCCTGACGTTGCAAGAGCACGAACTCCTCCGTCACGTCGTGTCCCTGAACGAAGACGCCCGTGACGTTCCCTTCATCGTCCTGGATCGGCTGATAGATAAAGTCGAGGTACCGCCTTTCCAAAGCGCTCGAATTTTCGGAAGCAAGCAGAACCATGTCGCCGCGGCCAAAATAGGGGTCGCCGCTCTGCCGCACCCGGTCAAGGATCGTGATGAAGCCCTGCTCAACCACTTCGGGCAGCGCCTCCGCCACGGTCTTTCCGACGATCTCCCGCGCGCCCACCAAGCGTTTGTAGGTAGCATTGGCGAGCAGAAAACGGTGCGTGGGGCCACTCAGGACCGCCATGAAACCGGGCGCCTGCTCAAACAGCATGCGCAAGCGTTCGCTTTCCGCAAGCAAATCGGCGTTGCGGGCCTGAACCGCGTTGGCCCGGCGCACCAGACCTGTCTCATCACGAAGCTGCCGCAGGTTTTCCAGCTCTGTGACGTCAACGGTGTGCTGCAGGATGAACGCCACTTTGCCCTCGCCGTCGACCAGCGGCGTGTGCGTCGCACTCCAGAGGCGCGCGTCCATGGTGCCATCGGGGGCAATGATATCGTAGCGGATAAGCGCCAGCTCATCCACCTCGCCGGTGACCAGCACACGCTCCAGCGAACGTCTGAGCAACTCGAAGCTATCGGTACCCGGCTCACTGGGAAATGCCTCGAACATTGGCACTCCCGTGATGTCGTCACGATCGCGCATCGTCACGCGCAAATATGCGTCGTTCATCCAGACGATGCGTAATTCCGCATCAAGAACGACATAAGGGTTGGGTGAGAGCTTAAAGAGCGTCTCGAAGTCGATGTTCAATTGTTGGCCCCGTTCGTGGGGTGAGCAGATAGCGGACGACTGCGGCCCGCTTTCGGGAATGTCAATGAACCCGATAGGCTGTCTCGAAGCACTGCGGCGCAACATGCATGTGCCTGCCCCCTGCGTACGGCGGTGCCGACGACACGTTCCGTGGCTGCGATCGGGTGCATCACTCGCGCGCAACTCGCGCCGCTCGCGCCCGGTTACCCTTTGGACAGCAGAGAGGTTCTGCCGGGTGCCCTATCCCCGCAGGATTTCCCAGCTGCTCGGATGAAGGATCGCGCGCTCCGCGCGGTCCGCACCCCAGCAGGAGCTACCAATGTCAGGTCATGACAGAAACGGGCTGTGGGCCACGGCCGGGCTTGCCGGCCTCATGGTCGCAGCGGGCGCAGGCGCGTTCCTCACCGCGCGAAACGGGCGCGAGAGCGGCCGGCGCACCCCTCCCGACGATGCGCCCGGTTTTACCGCAAGGCGCGGGTTCGGATCTTACGATGTAGCAGGCCGGTCGGTCACGATCGCGCGCCCTCGGCAGGAACTCTACGACTTCTGGCGTAAGTTTGAGAACCTCTCCAGCTTCATGGAGAACATCGTGTCGGTAAAGCCCACAGGGCAGAACGGCCGCGCCGTATGGACGATCCGCGCACCTGCCGGACGGACCGTGGAAGTCGAGACAGAGATCGTGCGCGAAGAGCCCGGCGAACTGATCGCCTGGCGCTCCGTCCCCGGATCCCAGATCGAGACCGAGGGGCGCGTTACCTTCAAGGACGCGCCGGGCGAACGCGGTACCCGGGTCAGCACTCGCATCGCGTACAAGCCGCCTGCAGGCGAAGTGGGCCGCATTATCGCAAAGCTGTTCATGCGTGAGCCGGCGATACAGGCACGCCATGATCTCAAGCGCCTCAAGATGCTGATGGAAGCCGGTGAGATCGCAACATCCGCACGGCGCAAGGATCAAACCCGCGCCGCCAAGCAACAATCCAAGCAGGAGGAAATGGCCTGATGCGCGCTCTCACCTGGCAAGGTACGCACGACGTCCGTGTCGAAACGGTCGCCGATCCTGAAATCATCAATCCGCGCGATGCAATCATCAAGGTGACGTCCACCGCGATCTGCGGTTCCGACCTGCACCTCTACGATGGCGTGATACCCGGAGTCCTGTCCGGCGACATCCTGGGCCATGAGTTCATGGGCGAGGTTGTGGAGACCGGTCCCAAGAGCAACCTGCAAAAGGGCCAGAGGGTGGTTGTGCCATTCACGATCAGCTGCGGGCAGTGCTTTCACTGCGCAGTGCAGGAATACTCTTGCTGCTCGAACTCCAACCCGGTCGAGAAGCAGGACATGTCCGCCAATCTCTACGGGCACGCCATGGCCGGGCTATTCGGCTATTCGCACATGACCGGAGGGTACTCCGGCGGCCAGGCCGAGTACGTGCGGGTACCGTATTCAGATATCGGGCCCATCGTGGTTCCCGACCACCTGGACGATGACACAGTCCTCTTCCTCTCGGATATTCTGCCAACCGGATGGATGGCGGCTGAGAACGCAGACATCCGCCCCGACGACACGGTGGCCGTGTGGGGCTGCGGTCCTGTCGGTCTGTTTGCTATCCAGTCAGCCCTGATCATGGGCGCTTCGGAAGTGATCGCGATCGATCACTACCCCCACCGCCTTGAACTCGCACGCAAGCTGGGCGCCAAGGTCATCAACTTCCACGAGACGAACGTCCTCGAGGCGCTGATGGACATGTCTGGCGGGATCGGCGTGGATGCCGTGATCGATGCTGTGGGGATGGAGGCTCACGGCTTTGCCATCGAGAACATCATGGACGTGGCGAAGCAAAAGATCGGCATCGGCGCAGACCGTGCCAGTGCTCTGCGGCAAGCCATCTTGGCGGTTCGCAAAGGCGGGCGCGTGTCGGTTCCCGGAGTCTACGGCGGCCTGGCCGACAAGTTCCCGATCGGCGCCCTCATGGAGAAGGGCCTCCAACTGCGTACCGGGCAAACTCACGTGCAGAGATACACGAAGGACCTTCTGGCCAAGATCGAGGAAGGGAAAATCGACACCACGTTCCTCATCAGCCACCGCCTGCCGCTCGAGCAAGCGGCGGAGGGTTACAAGAACTTCAAGCAGCAGCAGGACAGCTGGACAAAAGTGGTCCTGAAGCCCGGCATGGAGTCAGCTTGATGGGAAAGCCCAAGATCGACGCTCTGAGCGGCTTGGTGGTCGTCACCGGTGCTTCGAGCGGGATCGGGCTGGAACTGGCGCGGCGGGCGGCTGAGGACGGCGTATCGCTGCTCCTCGTCGCCGACCGCGACCTGAGCGAAGGCGAAGCGGCTGCGCGGACTGCCGGCGCTCGGGACGTGGAGACGCTCCTATGTGATCTGGCGACTGACGAAGGCGTGCAGCACGTCATGGACGCGATCGCAGATCGCCCCGTGGCTGCCCTCTTCGCCAACGCGGGGCAAGGGCTCGGCGAGGCCTTCCTCGATCAGGACTGGCAGGCCGCGCGCAAGGTGATCGACACGAACATAGTCGGCACTACGCACTTGATCCACGAAGTTGGCAGGGCGATGCGGGCGCGCAATGAGGGACGCATTCTGGTGACCGGCTCGATTGCCGGTCACATGCCCGGTGCTTTCCAGCTGGTCTACAACTCCACAAAGGCCTTCCTCAATAACTTCTGCATTGGCTTGGCCAGCGAGCTGAAGGAGACCAGTGTCGTCGTCACCTGCCTGGAACCCGGCCCAACCGACACGGAATTCTTCGAGCGCGCCAACCTGATGGACACGCGAGTGGGCAAATCTGAAAAGGCTGATCCGGTAAAGGTCGCAAGGGATGGCTACTCCGCGATGCTCGCTGGAGACGACGACATCGTCAGCGGCTTCATGAACAAGGTGCAGGCCGTGTTCGGAGATATCCTGCCGAACGACCTCGTCGCCCAGATGCACCGCAAGCTTGCCGTACCCAAGCGTCGCTGATTTGTAGCCAGCGAGGCTGGTGCACCCATCCTCTGCAACTGTGCTCGGCAGCGGTCACATAGCGGCGGAGCCGGACCCCAGGGCGTCCCGCGTCAGGCCCAACGCCTCACGCAAGCGCCAGCAATGTTCCAATGAATGCCGCCAGCACGAAGAGGACAAGACCGCCAATGAAAAGGGTCCGGCGCAATTTCGAAGTCAGGATAATATCGCCACCTCGGGCATCCTGCGCCGAGATCCGAACCTGTTCCTTGTCTTCCTCTGACACTGTAGGTGCCTCCCGTCACTGGCTGGGCGGTGGCGTCTCACTCGCGACCGCTGCGGCACCCGCGCGGCGCATGGTTTCCTGCGCATATGAGCCGGGCTGTCCCGGAGGCGCGGCAGTCTCGCGCTCTCTCAGCTCATCGGCACGGTCCTCGATCACTTCGGCTGCGCGCGGCCCACTTTGCTCGGCAGCCTCATCCAACTGATCGGCGACCTTGTCCGCTGAGTCCTGCTCACCGCACGCGGTGACGGCAAGAGCAAGACCAAACCCGACGGCTATCCGGCCCAAAGGTCTCAACAGTGCGTTTCCCATTCTTCGCTGCCTTCTTCTGTGGTCGCCATGAAAAAGCGGCCGAGCGTCGCGAACGTTCCATCTCTTTTTCCGGACGCCTGAAGACAAATACGCAGGAACCGTGGGGCGGGAACTTAACCTACGATAATTGCACAACAAGCCTGCACGGCCCGGCCGGCCTGCGGTGCGTTTGATCGCAGCGAGCGCATGGCGGGAGAACCGGCTGGTGCGCTGATGCGCTTCTCGTGCGTGGGCAGGCTAACTCAGCCGAGCCGAAACCTCAGTACCGAGAAACCTCTCAGCACCAAGAAGGGAACGTTCAACATGGGCTTCAATCCGCTGCATGAACGCGGCATCCCCCTCGAACGCCAGATGCGCAACTGGTCCGAGCTCAACGTCACGCCGTACGATACGCGCTCCGTCCATCCATACACCCGCTGCCGGGTCATCTTCATGAACGGCATCGAGGTGGAATCGATCATCAATTCGCACAACTTCGCCCGCCATACGGCGGACGTCGGCGTGAAGCAGAAGCTCGCCATGGTCCGCCGCGCGGAGCAGCAACAGCAGAAGGCCGTCAACTGGCTCATTCCGGGTGACGAGAGCACTCTGGCCCGTACGATCGGGTACGAGCAGGTGGCCGTTGACCTGACCTCCTGGCTGGCACGTCAGGAGCCCGATCCTTACCTGAAAAAGGTCTACGAGTTCGCCCTGCTTGAGGATTTCGACCACCTCTATCGCTACGCGAACCTCATGGACCTGATGGGTGAAGGTCGACTGGCGCAGGACATCACCGGCGATTATACAGAGATACTGCCGGGTCGCCCCACAATCTTCCAGCACCGCGATCCACACGAAGAGCTCAACCGGCCTATGACCCTGACGGCCGCCAGTCCGCAGTCGGTGATGAACGCCATCACGATCACCGCGGCCGAGCAGCAGACGATGAATTTCTACATGAACGTCGGCAACATTCCCGAGCATCCGCTCGCCCGCGCCATGTATCTGGAAATCGCGCAGATCGAGGAGCAGCACGTCTCGCACTACGAGTCGATCCTGGACCCGACGCTCGGCTGGCTTACCAATCTCGTGCTGCACGAATACAACGAATGCTGGCTCTACTGGTCTTGCATGCAAACCGAAGTCGACAGCCGGATCAAGGCGCTGTGGGAACTTCACCTCAACATGGAGATCGAACACCTCCGGGTCGCCTGCGAGATGCTGCGCGACGTGGACGGTATCGAAGCGGAGAGCTTCCTCCCCGCCGACGGCCTTCCCGAGCCACTGACCTTCGAGCCGAACAAGGAGTACGTACGCGACGTTCTGCAGCGCACGATCGAATGGACGAGTTGGGACTCGCAGTTCGTACCCATCACCGACCTGCCGGCCGATCACCGCTACTTCGACTATCAGCGGAAGGTGAACGCCGGCGGTGTTCCAACCGAGCAGGTCATCAGCCAGCATCGAGAGAAGCACGGTGGCGAGTACCGTTTCGCAACCGAAGGTGACCACCCGGTCGCCTCGCTGCGAGAGAACGGCCCGCACGACCAGCTTTCGTACTGGCAGGTGGAAACGAAGATGGCCCGCGAACTAGAAGGAGTCCGCTAAGATGGCAGGCACACTCAAGCACACGCTGGACAAGGTCACAGACACCGTCGGCGGCACGGCCGGCAAGATGAATGCATCGTCGGTGACCTCATCCGATACATTCGTCGAGAATGCAGCGATCGGCAATCGATACGAGATCGAGGCAGCGCGGATTGCATTGCAGCGTTCCCGGTCCGAGCCGATCAAGCTGTTCGCGCAGAAGATGGTGCTCGACCACACGACCGCGAAGCACCAGATGAGCTCGGCTCTTGAGATGAGAGAAACCAAGGGTGTCGCGATGCCGCCGCAGTCCCTCGACAGCCGGCGGGAGTCGATGCTGAAGCACCTGGCGGAAGCGCCGGACGACTCGTTCGACTCCGCCTATCTCGATCAGCAGGTATTGGCGCATGAGGAGACCGAAACGCTGATGCGCACCTATGCCCATAGCGGCGATAATTCCCAGCTGCGTTCGGTCGCGCTGGGCACGCTTCCGGTGGTGCAGCGGCATCTTCGCGACGCAAAAATGATGAAAGAGCAGCGCGCCGCCTGATCCGCATCACCGCACTGACCTGAGAGCCGACGAACGGTTGCGTTCGTCGGCTCTTTTTTCGTCGCCACCCATTGCCGCAGCCTCTTTTTTCCGCTGCCGACTGCGAACCGTACCCGTTTGTACGCGTTCAGCAGGTACAAGGCAGCCTCTCAAGAACGCACCGGCTCAAGCGCGTGCAAAGAGGCTGAGGAGCAAGACGAAGCGAGAGGAGAAGGACCATGCCCGCAAAGTCCGCTGCCCAGCAGAAGGCGGCAGGAGCGGCGCTCTCCGCCAAGCGAGGTGACACGCCCAAGAGCAAGCTCAAGGGCGCATCGAAATCCATGGAAGATTCCATGAGCGAAAAACAGCTCGAGGAGCTCGCTTCGACAAAGCGCAAAGGTAAGCCTGAGCACAACAGCAAGAGCTGATGCCAAGCCTGGTAAGCCCCGTCATGCAAGCCGTCGAGCCCATCGTGGTTCGTCCCTCAGACTCCGCATTGCTTCAGAAGCAATGGGTCGAAGCAACACGACGTGGCAATCACGAGGAGGCATGGCGGTTATGCACGGAGCAAGCTTACCGGCGCAGTGCCAAAGAATGTGATGATCCGAACCTTCCGTATCATCAGCGCTGGGTGTGGGATCTGTCGGATCTGGAAGGACGTCAGGTCCTGGTCCGCTGCTATCACGGCCTGGGCGACACGATCCAGTTCCTCCGCTTCGTTCCGGAGCTACGGCGCATCGCGGCGACAGTAACGCTGGAGATCCAGCCTCGGCTCATTCCTCTGCTCTCTCCCGAGCTTGCGGACCGCATCATACCGTTTGATCCCGCCTGCCCGCTCGGTGCGGCGGAGCGCAACGTCGAAATCATGGAGCTTTCGTTTGCCTTGCGAGTGCCCCCCTCAGCCTGCGCTCCACCCTATCTGCAGGTAGATCCCGCGAAACTTCCGCCAGGCACGATCGGGCTATGCGCGACCTCCGGCGACTGGGATAACGAGAGAAGCATACCGGCCCAACTGCTTGCGCCCTTATGCGACGGGCGCCCCTGCATTACGCTGGACTCGTCCAGGAGCCCACTTCCTGTCCAGAACCCGCTCGGTTGCCCGTTCGACATGATCGAGACCGCGCGGCTGGTGGCGGGTTGCAGCCTTGTCGTTACCGTCGACACCATGATCGCTCATCTTGCGGGTGCGCTGGGCGTGCCAGTTTGGGTTCTGCTGAAGCATGAGCCGGACTGGCGGTGGGCTCCAGAGACCAAACAGAGCGAATGGTATCCATCCGCTCAGCTATATGCGCAGCCGCGCCCCGGTGACTGGTTGGCAGTCGTCGACGCGGTCGTGCGCGATCTGGATCAATTGTTTCCCGTCCATCGGAGTCCCGTCGATGAGTCAGATCGAATGTCCGCGCGTGCCCGTCTCATGGGGCGAACTGGTCGACAAGATCACCATCCTGCAGATCAAGTCTGAACGCATCTCCTGCCGTAACGCACGAGCCAACATCGGCCGTGAACTCACCTCCCTCAGGCAGGCGGCGGGACGGGCCATTCGCGAGCCGGCACTGGCTACTCTGCTGAGCGAGCTACGCGCCGTAAACGAGGAACTTTGGGAAATTGAAGACCGGATACGCGAACAGGAAGCAGCAGGCGAATTCGGCCAGAGCTTTGTTCAACTCGCGCGTTCCGTTTACATGAAGAACGATCTGCGAGCGGCAATCAAGCGCCGGATCAACGATGTGCTTGGATCAGAACTCGTAGAGGAAAAGAGCTATGCGGGCTGGGCAAGCCCTCGGTCCGCCGCGCCGCCAACTCAGACGGTTGCTCTGTAGCGACGGTTTTTCCGACCGGATGGAACTGCCGGAGATAGCCCCCCCATCGGCGATCACTTACGCGCGGTAAGAACGCTTAAGCGCGGTAACAAAAGGCAGGGTGGTGCTCTGCGGCACCGCCCTGCCCCTCCTCTCAGCCGATAGCTACGTGGGTCTTCTCGGGCGCCCGCAGCACCCGAGCCGTCACGTTTCCGCGCTGGCGCCGGTGGCGATCGAGCGCATCCACTGTTGCCGTCACGCGAGGATCCTCGCCGATCTCGTGTGCAAACCAGTTCATCGTGGCGCGAATACCGTCCTCAAGGGGCGTGCTGGGCTCCCAATCGAGCAGCGCCTTCGCCCGCGCGATGTCCGGACGCCGACGGCGGGGGTCATCCTCAGGAAGCGGCGAGTTGCGCACTTGTGCGGGCCGCCCCAGCATCTCGACAACAAGGTCGACCAGTTCACGCACGGTCATCTCGTGCGGGTTGCCTATGTTGACTGGCTCCAGACCGATTTCTTCAACTTCCATCAAGCGGCGAAGCGCCTCGGCTGTGTCGGTCACATAGCAGAAGCTGCGCGTCTGGCTGCCATCTCCGTAGATCGTGATCGGATTGCCTGACAGCGCCTGGCAGATCACGTTGGAGACCACCCTGCCGTCATCCGGGTCCATGTTGGGGCCGTAGGTATTGAAGATCCGCGCGACCCGTACTTCGGCACGGCCGCTGCGCGCGAAATCGAAGGCCAGCGTCTCGGCGGCGCGTTTTCCTTCGTCGTAGCACGCCCGGGGGCCGGTGCAGCTCACGTTACCGCGATAGTCCTCGCGCTGCGGGTGAGCTTCCGGATCGCCATAGACCTCGCTGGTGGAAGTCAGCAGGAACCGGGCACCCGATGCCTCCGCCAGTCGAAGAAGCTGGTCCGTGCCCACAACGCTGGTGAGCATCGTATGCTCTGGATCGGCCTGGTAACGCGGGGGGGAAGCCGCGCATGCCAGGTTGTAGATGCGATCGAACTGCCGGGTTCGCGAGGTAATGGTGCTCGGCAGCGGTGCGGTGATGTCGGCCTGAACGAACTCGAAGTTCTCATACTTCGTCAGCATCGAGAGGTTCGAGGAGCGGGACGTCTGAAGGTTATCGACGCAGACGACCTGGTCCCCCGCCTCCAGCAGGATGCGGCACAAATGCGAGCCAATGAACCCCGCTCCACCCGCTACAAGTATCAATCGGTCAGATCTGCTCACAGCAAAGGTCTCCTCTCGGTGTGCGGGATAGGTCGGCCCCTGCGAGATCACGCTCGAGCTGAGCCGCCCGGCAGTCGGCAGTATGGCCTGCGAGGACCGCTTCGCGTGCGGCCTGTCCAAGACGACTCGCGTCCCCTTCAAGCGCCGCGACAACATCTTCAGTCTGGTCGGCCAGGATGATGGCGCAGCCGGGTTGAAGAACATCCTCGATCCCATCCCAACGATCGGAAATGATCGGAGTTCCGCAAGCGCCTGCTTCAAACAGCCGAACGGATGGCGACCAGCCTGCCGCGATCATGTCTGCACGCGTCACGTTGAGCGTGAAGTGCGAGGCGGAATAGAAGCCGGCGTGCTCCGACGGCGGGAGGTGTTCGATCCGCTCGACGTTGCCAGGCCAGACTATGCTGTCGGGGTACTGTGGACCTGCTACTGCAAAGCGCAGATCCGGCCGCCGCCGCGCCGTTTCCAGAAGCAGGCGATCAAGCGTCGGCTGCCGGTCATCGCTATACGTACCCAAGTAGGAGAGATCCCACCTCTTAGGCACCGACAGCGGCTCGTAGCGCGTGCTGTCCACGGAACAGTACAGTGCCTTGGCGCAAGGCGAACCGTAGTCGACCTTCAGGCGCGCCAGCGTCGGTCCTCCCGTGAAAGAGAAGTAGATATCGTACCCCGGCATCAGTTCGGGAGTGAGATACTCGAAGTCGCCGCGCGCCAACTTGGCCAAAGTGACTGGTGTGTCGATGTCATAGAAAGACACGACACCCTGAGCATGGCGTTGAACGAACTCGCCTACGGCGACACCCTCCGGTACGTAGGAGCCCACCATGACGGCATCTGCTTCAGCGATGGTCTCTCGCCATTCCGCCAGTTCGGCGAGCGAGTCATAGTAGCGCAACTGGCAGAAGTCGGGATCGGGAAGGTCCCTGTGATCCGCATACCATGGCTTGTCCCGCTCAAGGAAAAGCACCTCATGCCCGCGCCGCGCGAAGGCGGAAAGCAGCGCACGGAACGTGGTGGCGTGTCCGTTCCCCCAAGAAGAGGAGAGCGTCAGGCCCAGGACAACCAGCTTCATGCGACCTCCTGAGCCCGTGCACGCGCTGCACGAAGCACGCGATCCACCTCGACCGCGCGCAGTTCATAAGTGTGTTCGTTCAGCACACGGGCGAGTGCCGCCTGACCGATGGCTTGGGCACGCTCCTCGGTAAGAGTGGCCAGGTGCTCCGCCACGTCCTTTCCGTCTCGCGCAACAAGGACTTCCTCATCGGGCTTCAGGAACAGCTCGATGCCTTCCCACGCATCGGTGATGAGGCAGGCCGCGGCGCCGGCCGCCTCGAACACGCGGGTGGCCGGCGAATACCCGATGCGTGCCATGGAATCGCGCGCGACGTTCAGAACTGCACGCGGTGTGCAATTGAAAGCGTTATGCTGGCCAGTGCCGACATGGCCAACGTCACGGACGTTGGCCGGCATGCCCTTGTCGTGCCAGCCGTTCCCTCCAATCAGGAAACGGCGGTCCGGCAACGCGGCTGCCGGGGCAAGGAAGAACTCTTCCACCCGCGCCTCCCTGTCGGGCAGGCGGTTCGCCAGGAAGGCCAGATCGCAGGCAAATGCAGGCTCAGGCGGAACAGGATGATGGGTGGCGGGGTCCAACGCATTGTAGATCGGCACGCATCTAGCAGCGCCGAATGCCTCGTAATCCTCAATGACCGGCGGGCCGCCCCCATACGTCAACACCATATCCAGGTGCGGCAGTGCACGCCGGACGGGATGGTCGGCATCATGCCGCATCTCGTCGAGCGTCGCAGCAGCATCCACGTCCCAATAAAGCTTGATCGCGTCTGCACGCGCGTGGGTCAGGATACCTTCGAGCAGCTCCTTGTCGAAAACACCAACGCCGTTGGCTTTCACGACGATGTCAGCGTCGGCGGCCTCCGCCAGCACCCGCCGCAGAGAGGTTTCGTCTGCATCGTAGACCACCGAACGAACCCAAGACGGCGGCTCGATGTCGCGATGTTTCTGCCGGTCGAAGGCGTCCGGCTCATAGAACGTGATGTCATATCCTCGCGACGCGAGCGCCGAGAGGATGCCACGGTAGTACGTCGCGGCTCCATTCCAGTAGGATGAGAGCAGGCTCGATCCGTAGAAAGCGATTTTCAAGCGGGTTCTCCTGCTACGATCGTGTTTCGGTCCATGCAGGATGAGAGGCTGGAGACGATCTCCAGAAGCTCATCCACTCTGTGGGCGCAGGTGTGGCGTGCCAGAATGGTCTCTAACCCACTGGCAGCCACGACTTGGCGCAGTGACGGGTCTTCACGAAGCCGTGTCAGGTGGCGGGTCATCTCCTCGCCGCTTCTGGCAACGAGGTAGTCCTCTCCGGGGCGGAAGAGCTTTTCCGAGTCCTCCCACGGTGCACTCACGAGCGGAATACCGCAGGCGAGCGCTTCGAAGACGCGGATGGTGGGGATGCCCGGCAAGATCGTTGCATAGTAGCGGCGCGGCACGTGAACAGTGGCAAGATGCCGCGCGAAGATGTCCGGCGCCGCAGCATTGGCAGCCCAGCCGTGATAGCGCACACCGTACGTATTCAGGATCTCGCGCGCCTCTTCAGGATAGCGCACGCCATAAACGTCGAGAGGCAGACCGGCCGATCGGGCTGGACCGAACAGAAAGTCCTGCAGTTCCTGCGTCCGCTCTCCATCACCCCAATTGCCGATCCAGACGAGACCTTCTCGCGCCTCCTCCTTCTCGGGCGGGTGGAAGCGACGCAAGTCGGCCGCTTCGTGCCAGGTCCACACGCGATTGCCCCAGCCCCGCGCGCGATAGACTTCGCTTAGCGTCTCTCCGAACGCGAGCACTCCGTCGTATGCGTCGAGGTCGTACGCCTCCATTTCCTCCGGCGCACTAACGGCGCGGTGGTGCGTATCGTGAAAGAGCAACAGGTAAGAGGCGCCCCCGGCCCTTGCTCTCCCCAGCGCGGCGACGAGATCGTGCGCATTCCATTCGTGCACGATGACCAGATCCGCACCGTCGGCGAGTTCGGCGGGATCCGCATCAGCAGCATAGCGGCAGGAATCGAGTCGGGGGTAGGCGTCCCGATACGCCCGCAGTCCCGCCTCGCCGTGATCGGCGACAAGGTTCGCGCGGCTCCATGCGTCTTCCGGCTCGAACACGCGCACGTCATGGCCGCGCTCGATCAGTTCATCGAGAACGCCGCGCAGGAAATGCGCGTTACCGTGGTTCCAACATGACTCGAGAGAGTGCGTGAAATAGGCGACCCTCATGCGGCCAGCCTCGCGGCCAGTACATCACGATAGTGTTCGGCCATGGCGCAGGCCAGACGCTCGGGCGTAAAGCGCAATGCCCGCTCATACGCAGCTTCGCCCAAGGCGTCGCGCTTGTCCTGATCGCGCAGGATGTCCTCCGTCGTTCGCGCAAAACCCGCGGCATCGAACGGATCGACGAATACCGCTGCCCCGTCCCACAGTTCACGGAAGGTCGGGATATCGGAAAGCACCAGCGGACACCGCGCTCCGGCGGCTTCAAGAACTGCAAGACCAAACGGCTCGAACGTTGCGGCAGATACAAAGACGGGGCGCTGCTCTAACCTGGCAGAGAGCGCCTGACCGTCGAGCTGCCCCAGAAGGGTCAGGTGCTCTGCTGTGCGAGTCTCGCCATGCGGTGCAGTTGCTTCACCGGCAGCGAGGAAAGGAAATGACAGCAACGCTGCTGCGGCGTCGAGAGTCCGAAGGTTTTTCACCTCGTCCCACAGCCGGCCTGCGGTGAACGCCGCATTCGTACCGGCGACAGCCCGGACTCGCTTGGGCAAGGCACGTCCGTTATGCACCACCTGCGGCGAGACCGGGAGCGTGAAGACGCGCTGCAGGGTTCGCGCAAAGCTGGCCGAGGGGGTGATCACGCGATCGCAGGTGCGCAGACCCTGCGCCATCATGTCACGGTGCCAGCGGAACGCGGGGTCAAGTGGTTCGCGGGGGCGTGCTGCATCCCACCAGGTGGCGAGACATCCGTGCGCAACACCGATCAGTGGCACCGGATAGGACTGCCCGGCAGCCAGCGCCGGTGAATTGAGGTGCACCAGATCGGCGCCTTCCCGGCGCACAATCGCCGCGACTTCCGCAGCGGCGTGGCGCGTAGACGCCGCTTCGCTTAGCCAATCGAGAGGCAATCCGGTTTCAAGAAGCCTTATCCCCTTCGCACGCTCGATGGCGCTACGCTGCTCGGAGCTCGGAGGCGGCCCGATCACGGCAAGCACCGTCTCGAACCCGTGCGGCCGCAAGGCACAGGCGAGTTCAGTGGCGTATTGCCAGACGCCGCCCACCGCATCGACCGTCATCAGCAAGCGAACCGGAGGCTGGACCATCAGTGTGCTCCCGCTGCGGCGAGCGGCATCGCTGCGCCAGGTAGAGGCAATCCCCGCTCTTGAGCGAGCCAGCGCGCAAGCCGCGCCACGCCATCATGCCAGTCGAGCTTGGCTGGCAGGTCCAGCGCAGCATCGATCGCTCTGGTGTCGGCAACGAACCAGCGCTGATCGCCCGGACGCCAGTCGGCTGTCTCGATCTGCACGCGAGAACCGAGCGTAAAGCCGATGTGGTCGAGAAGCTTGCGCAGGCTCACTGCATTCGCGGGGCCTCCGCCCAGGTTGAAAACCTGCCCCTGCACTTGATCGATCTTGCGCCAAGCGCCCAGGTATGCAGCTACCGCATCGCCAACATAAAGAATGTCGCGCACCTGGTGTCCGTCACCATAAAGGGTGACAGGCTTGCCTTCCAAGGCCCGGATCAGGAAGTGCGCCACCCAACCTTGATCCTCGGTGCCCATCTGCCGCTCGCCGTAGACACAGCTCATGCGCAACACGGCCGTAGGCAGGCCATAGCTGCGCGCGTAATCGAGCACGTACTGGTCGGCCGCGCCTTTGGAGCAGCCA
This sequence comes from Novosphingobium rhizovicinum, assembly GCF_040813635.1. Taxonomy (NCBI): domain Bacteria; kingdom Pseudomonadati; phylum Pseudomonadota; class Alphaproteobacteria; order Sphingomonadales; family Sphingomonadaceae; genus Novosphingobium; species Novosphingobium rhizovicinum. The sequence continues at coordinate 122,117 of NZ_JBFNXR010000031.1, forward strand.
TAAGGCGTGTGGAAATCGAGCGGCTGGGTCTCGGGAACACCGGCCTGGGCGAGTTGGGCTTCGGCCGGACAGTGCCCGTCCGCCGTCAGGTTTGAACCGAACTGCACAAGGTCGCCGTAGACCTTGTTGGTCGATGCGAAGATCACCGGCATGGGGCGAGAGGCAAGCCGGGCAGCCTCCAGCACGTTGAACGTCCCGTTGATGTTGATTGCCAGATCGGAAGCGGGATCGACCATGCTGGTGGTGACGGCCACCTGCGCCGCGAAGTGGAAGGCGACGTCAGCGCCCCGTGCCGCGCCCACGAGCGCGTCGGCATCGCGAACATCCGCGACGACGGGCTCGATGAGGTCTCCGTGACGAGCGCTGAGCCACTGCAGGTTGCGCTCCACTCCGGGTCTGGCGAGCGCATCGAACACCCTGACGCGATAACCGTCGGAGGCCAGCCGGTCAGCGAGATTGCTGCCGATGAAGCCGGCGCCGCCTGTTACAAGGACGGTCGTCGTCATGCGACGAGCCCACGCGCTTCGAGTTCCCGGCGCGCCTCCGCGACGCGGTCTTCGGCAGTCTGGCTGCCAACCCATTCCGCCAGCTCGACAAGCCCTTGCGTGAAGTCCTCGCTGGCCTCGATCCCAAGCTCGTCACGCGCATTCGTCGTGTCGCAGAAACAATGACGAATATCGCCGATCCGCGCCTTGCCCACGATCTCGGCCTGCAGATCGTTGCGGCCCATCGCACGCGCGAGTTCCTCAGCGACTTGGCGGACCGAGATGTCGCGGCCGGAGCCAACGTTGTAGGTGCCACCAGGCGCTTTCGGATGCTCCAGCGCTTCGGCAAAGGCGCGCGCCACATCGCGGACATGCACAAAGTCACGCCGCTGCTCACCATCCTCGAAGATCATCGGCGCCTGACCGTTCAGATAGCGCGAGGCGAAGATCGCCAGCACGCCCGTATACGGGTTCGAGAGGGCCTGACCCGCCCCGTAGACGTTGAATAGCCGCAGGCAGACACCTTCGATGCCGTACGGCGGCGCCATGATATGCGTCGTACGTTCCTGCACGTACTTGTTCAGGGCATAGATCGAGGAGAGATTCGGCTGCTTCCACTCCGGGGTTGCAACCGGCGTGAGCGGCCGCCCTTGGCGATCAAGAGGCTCCCAATTGGCCTGGCCATCTCGCAGCATCGGACGCTGCGCGTCCTGAACGAGATTCCCATCCTCGTCGCGATAGAGCCCTTCGCCATAAATGCTCATGGACGACGCAGTGACCACCCGGCGCACCGGGTTGTCGATCAGGCGCTCGAAAAGTACGGCCGTGCCGACGTCGTTCGTGGAAGTATAGCGCTCCACCTCGTACATCGACTGTCCGACGCCGACTTCAGCGGCAAGATGGATGACGCTGTCGACGCCCTTGAGCGCTCGAGCCACGGCATCACCGTCCCGCACGTCAGCTTCGATCAGCTCAATGTCAGGCTCGAGAAACGGAGGACGGCCTCCCGTTCCGTGGACTTGCTCGATCAGGCTATCGAGTGCAATAACGCGGTGGCCGCGCTGCAGTAGTTCGCGCCCTACGTGGCAACCGATAAAGCCTGCCCCGCCCGTTATAAGCACTGTTTCGGCCATATGTCCCCTCGCTGCTAGCTTCGGCAGCGACAAAGCTTCTTCGTCCTCTTTGTTCCCGAAGAAGATCAGACAGTTGTAGGATTAACATTTGATACTTCCGGCCAAGTCAGGCGATCGCCCCTGCCTCACAACTGAACGCAGCGAGACCCTTGGCAGGAACAAAGCTTCGAATGCCTCGTTCAACCCTGCAACCGCGACCGGGGCGGCAACCAGAGCAGAAGGAGGCGATGTGACTGCAACGATCATGCTGATCCGTCATGCAGCGCACTCGCATCTCGGCCGCATCCTCTCAGGACGCTCTCCCGATATTGCACTGAGTACCGAGGGACGTTCGCAGGCGAGCGCCCTTGCTGCGCGGCTGCGAATGGTGCCACTGACAGCGATTCATTCAAGCCCCGTGCAAAGAGCGCAGGAGACTGCGCAGGCGCTGCAATCAGAGCACTCCGGCGTACCTTTTCTGATCGCGGACGAACTGGACGAGCTGGACTTCGGCGACTGGTCGGGGCGCGCCTTTGTGGAACTGGCGAGCGATCCGCGCTGGGAAAGCTGGAATCAGTCTCGCTCCACCACCGCAGCGCCCAACGGCGAAAGCATGGCGCAAGCGCAGGAGCGCGCTTGGTCACACATAGAACGCACTGCGCGGGCAAACCCGGGAGCCACGATCGCGATGGTCACTCATTGTGACGTTATCCGCGCCGTAATTGCCGGCGTACTCGGCCTTTCGCTCGATTATTACGGACGTTTCGACGTCGATCCTGCATCTTGCACTCGGCTCGCGGTGGGCGACTGGGGGGCAAAGGTGCTCAGCCTGAACGAGACTTGTCATGAGCAGTAGACCCCTCCCTCACCTCCGGGAGGCGCAGAACGAGTTGCAGCGCCAAGTCGATGCGCTGGCGCCCTGGTTCCAGAATATCGATCTTGGCCACGGCATCCAGACCGCGCCAGACCACTTCCTGGGCGACTATCCAGCCTTCAAGTTCAAGGGCTTCGCCCAAGTCATACCTGAGGATCTCACCGGGAAGAGCGTCCTCGACATCGGCTGCAACGCTGGTTTCTATGCGATGGAGATGAAGCGGCGTGGGGCAGGTCGCGTGCTGGGCATAGACAGCGACGACCGCTACCTCTCGCAAGCGCGCTTCGCCTCCGCCGAGCTGGGTTTCGATGACATTGAGTACCGCAATCACTCCGTCTACGACGTGGGCGCCTTGGGCGAGAAGTTCGATCTCGTAATCTTCATGGGCGTACTTTATCACTTGCGGCATCCGCTGCTCGCGCTCGACCTCATCCGGGAGCACGTCGCTGGCGACATGATGCTGTTCCAGACGATGCAGCAGGGATCGGTGGACGTCCTCCAAGTGCCCGAAGACCACCCCTTCCACATGGCCGGGACCAGCACGCCGCCCACTTACTTCGACAACCCGGCTTATCCGAAGATGCACTTCATCGAGAAGTCATTCGCCCACGACTGGACCAACTGGTGGGCGCCGAATGCGGCCTGCAGCCAGGCCATGCTGCGCGCCGCGGGGTTCACGATCGAAGCGCAGCCCGAACCGGAAGTCTACATGTGCCGGGTCGCCCCGGTTCCTTACGAAAACTTCGGGCCAGCCGCAGTCTATCCAGCCAAAGCACAAGGGCCAGCAAAAGCAGAAGGGGGGAAAAGCCAATGATCGAAGCTGCGATGATCTGGAATGAGCCGAACAACAAGTCTCATTGGGACCCGGACTTCGACCCCGAATGGGCGATCTACGGCGATCTGGTGAGGCGCGCAGGCGCCGCCATTCACGCTGCCAACCCGGATGTGACAAGAGTCTTGGGCGGCATGTCGCCCATCGACCCGCACTGGGTGAACCGCATGCGTGCGCATGGCGCGCTTGATGCCGTCGACGTGGTGGCCGTCCACGGCTTTCCGCTCGACTGGAATCTCTGGCCGATTCACGATTGGCCCAAGAAGATCGAGGAAATTGAGGCGGTCTGCCCTGACAAGCCGATCTGGGTGACGGAAGTGGGCGTGGGCTCCTTTGGTGCAGAAGAGGTCCAGGAATTCGGGGTGCAGCGCACAGCCGAACTCCTCATCGGGCGTGCCCCACGCATCTTCTGGTATTCGCTTTTCGACCTTCCGCACGAGTGGGGGGCCACCACGCGCCATCGGGAAGCTGAAGGCTCCAGCTACTATCGGCACTTCTATATGGGATTGATCCGGGCGGACGGCACGCCGAAGCCAAGCCTCGATCACTACGCAAAAGTGGCTGGCGACATGGGGCTGATGCAATGGTTCCACTTCGAGGACCCTCGTCTGGACGAAGCCGTGTCCTGGATGAAGCGCTTGGGAACCAAGCATCTGCGGACCGGCCTTTCCTGGGCGGACAGCTTCCGCCCCAATGCCCTGGACTGGTTTGACCGCCAGATGGAGGCGCTTGCCGACTTCGACGTGACGCTCACCTTCTGCTTCACACCCGAACATCTTGGCCCGGGCGCGCATCATACCAGCCCCCCGCACGATACCCAGGCATTTGCCGATTTCTGCGGGCAGATGATCGAGCGCTACGCCCCAAAAGCCAGCGGGGCCGCGGCAACATCTTCTCCGGCCCTCCAACCCGCCACCGTCTAAGGAGACCGTCCGATGCTTTCGCCTCATCCGCACGGGATCAACGTCGCCGTTGTCGGCATCGGCAACTGTGCCAGTTCGCTGGTGCAAGGCATCGAGCACTATCGAGCCGGAGCGAACGAAACGATCGGCCTCATGCATTATGAACTCGGGGGGTATGTGCCCAGCGACATAAGGCTCGTCGCCGGCTGGGACATCGACCGGCGCAAGGTCGGCCAGGATATCGCTGATGCCGTGTTCGCCAAGCCGAACTGCACGACCGTTTTCTGCGAGACGATCACCCCCACGGGAGCCAAGGTAAAGATGGGGCGGCTGCTCGACGGCGTTGCCGAGCACATGGCGGAGTACCCGGACGACCGCACTTTCGTTCTCGCTGACGAGGCTGAGGCCACCGAAGAAGAAGTCATCGCCACCTTGCGTGAAACCAAGGCCGACGTGCTGATGAACTATCTGCCGGTGGGATCGCAAAAGGCGACGGAGTTCTATGCCGAATGCGCATTGAAGGCCGGTGTCGCCTTCGTGAACAACATTCCTGTGTTCATCGCCAGCGACCCCACCTGGGCTCGCCGGTTCATGGAGGCCGGCGTTCCCATCATCGGAGACGACATCAAGGCGCAACTCGGCGCCACCATTACGCACCGCGTTCTCACCGACCTGTTCAAGAAGCGTGGCGTGAAGCTCGATCGGACCTATCAGCTCAACACCGGTGGCAATACCGACTTCCTCAACATGCTGGAGCGCAAGCGCCTCGCGTCCAAGAAGGAATCGAAGACCGAGGCTGTGCAATCGGTCGCTGCCGAGCGCGTGGAGGATGAGAACATCCACGTCGGTCCCTCCGACTATGTCGCATGGCAGAACGACAACAAGGTCTGCTTCCTGCGCATGGAGGGGCGGATGTTCGGCGGCGTCCCTATGAACCTGGAGCTGCGGCTTTCCGTCGAAGACAGCCCCAATTCGGCAGGCGTCGCCATCGACATGATCCGATGCGCAAAGATCGCCAAGGAACGCGGGATCTCCGGCCCCATCAACCCTGCTGCCGCTTACTTCTGCAAGCACCCGCCGGAGCAGATGAGCGATGACGATGCGTTCGATGCGCTGGAGGCGTTCATAGCCGGCTGAGGCCCGTTCGCGGGCGCTCAATCTTCATATTCTCCCGCAGCGCACTGCTCATGCTCGGTACGGCAAGAGTCCGTCACCTCGGGCCGTAAGCTTTTCGCGGGAAAGAACAAATGCTCGATTTCGGGAGGGGCAAGTACATGAATGCTGATGATGGTTCCCGTTCCGACACGATGATGCGCGCCGCCGTCGTGGCCGCTCCGGGAACGGTGGCGGTAGACACCGTGGCGCGGCCTCAGCCCGGCCCCGGCGAGGTGCGTATTGCCATCGAAGGCTGCGGCGTATGCGCATCCAACCTCCTGCCGTGGAAGGGCAGCGAATGGATCAACTACCCGATAGATCCGGGAGGGATGGGGCACGAAAGCTGGGGTACGATCGACGAGATCGGGGAGGGTGTGCAAGGCCTGGCGGTGGGCGACCGGGTGGCCGCTCTATCGGGACAAAGCTATGCCGAGTACGACCTCGCGCAAGCGGGCGCCGTCGTGAAGCTTCCGCCGGAACTGGATGGCCAACCCTTTCCCGGTGAGCCGCTTGCCTGCGCCTTCAACATCTTTCGCCGGGCGGACGTGAAGCCGGGCCAGACGGTGGCAATCGTGGGTATCGGCTTTCTGGGCGCCGTGCTCACGAAGCTCGCCAGCGATGCGGGTGCGCGCGTGATCGCCATCTCGCGCCGCTCCTCCTCGCTTGACCTTGCACGCGAATACGGCGCTGCGAAGACCATCGTCATGGATGATCACTGGCGGATCATCGAAGACGTGAAAGCCATCACCGGCGAGCCGCTGTGCGAGCGTGTGATCGAGTGCGTCGGCTATCAGTGGCCCCTGGACCTTGCGGGCGAACTGGTCGGGTTCGGCGGCAAGCTGGTGGTCGCCGGTTATCATCAGGACGGGCCGCGCCAGGTCAACATGCAAATGTGGAACTGGAAAGGCATCGACGTGATCAACGCTCATGAGCGCGATCCCGCCGTGCAACTTCAGGGCCTGCAAGAGGCGGTCGAAGCGGTCGCAAGCGGCCGGCTTGATCCAAAGCCGCTGTACACGCACCGCTATCCACTCGAGGGCCTGGGGGAGGCACTGGATGCCACGCGCGACAAGCCGGACGGCTTCGTGAAGGCGCTGGTGATACTGCCATGAGCGAGATCATTCGCAAACCGCGCGTGGGCTTCCTCGGTACCGGCTGGATCGGTCGCCACCGCATGGAGGCGGCTCTTGCAACCGGCATGATCGAGGCCACAGCCTTGTGCGATCCTTCCCCCGAATGCGCCGCCGAAGCATCGAAGCTCGCGCCAGATGCCAAAGTGCTGCTCTCCTTCGAGGCCATGCTCGACGAAGACCTCGACGGCATCGTCATCGCAACCCCGAGCGCGCTTCATGCACAGCAGTCCATCGCAGCTCTGAAGAGGGGATTTGCGGTCTTCTGCCAGAAGCCGCTTGGACGCGACGCGGCAGAGGCGGAGGCCGTCGTGAGGGCAGCGCAGACAGCGGACCGCCTGCTCTCGGTGGACTTCTCATACAGGTTCACAGAGGGTGCGCAGGCCATCTCAAGGCTGGTCCGTGGCGGGGATCTGGGCCAGGTCTTCGCAGCCGATCTCGTCTTCCACAATGCCTACGGTCCTGACAAGCTTTGGTTCTACGATAAGGCCCAGTCGGGCGGCGGCTGCGTCATGGACCTTGGCGTTCACTTGGTGGACCTGCTCTTGTGGCTCTTGGATTTCCCCGATGTGGCCGATGTCTCGTCTACCCTCCTGGCGGGGGGAGCGCCTGCCTCGGCCGACTCCGTCGAAGACTTCGCGACCGCTCAAATTACTCTCGCCAATGGAGTTGTCGCGCGACTTGCCTGCTCCTGGCGTCTGCAGGCCGGTCAGGAGGCCGTCATCGAAGCAAGCCTCTACGGGACGGACGGCGGCGCATCGCTGCACAATGTGGGCGGAAGCTTCTACGATTTCGAGGCGCGGCGCTTCAAAGGCACGTCCAGTGAAACACTTGTTTCCCCGCCGGATGCATGGGGTGGACGCGCGGCGGCAGACTGGGCTGAACGTCTGGCGCAGGACCGCAGCTTCGATCCTGCTGCCGAGCGGCTCGTCGACGTCGCGAAGGTGCTGGATCGGATCTACGGTAACTGATTACGGCCCGCACTGCTTTGGCAGTGTGGGTCAATCCGTCCCCTTACCCTGGGGATCGATCAGCTTGTCGACCATTTTGCCTATCCGTCCGCGTGAGTAGGCGAGGCCATGGTATGCACTGAGTGCAGCGCGGCCCCATCGGATGTACAGTTCGGGCCAGTGCACTGCGCGTGCCAATCGGAACGCGCGATGGCTGCCCCGGCTGATCGCCTGACGCATGCGATAGATCAGCTTGCGCCGGGCCGGTAGCTGCCGTGAAGGTCGCACGCGCTTGCGCGGCTGTACAGGAAGCCGCGCGCGGGCGAGGCGATACCCCAGCCCTTCGCGCCGCTGGCGAAACCCGGCCGCCTGCGTCTGCTGAATGAACGAGTGGTCCACACCCTGAAGCTGCAGGCGCCCTTCCGACATGCCTTGCTGCACGATCTCCTGCATCAGCGGCGAGCGCGTGATGACCACGTTCGTACCCTTCCCGTCAGAGGAGTAAGGCTCCACCCAGGCATCGCCCATGGCGATATCGGCCGTCTCTGCGACGACATCATCGCAGAAATTGCAAGCCGAGTTCATGAAGAAGCCTGATCCCCAGTCGCCGTCAACCAGATGCCACCAGTCCTGCTGCCGCGTCGATCCGTCCTCCAGGGTGAGCAGCGCCGTGTACCAGTTTGCCGGACGATCCGGATTCTTGAGCCGGTAATCGATGGCTCTGACTGCCTCGGGCGCCGCTCCCAACTGGAGCGCGAAGCTGTCCACCATGCGGGCGCTTTTCATGTGGCCGCAGAACAGACCAATGGTGAAAGGCACCCGCTCCGCAACGACCGGATCCTCGCGGCGGAGCAGGTTCACCGCCTTGATGAAGCAGGGTATCCCGACAATCGCGTACCGCCCGGGCACGTCCCGGATCTCGCGCAGCACCCGCGAAAGGTCTACCGGATAGTAGCGCGACTTCGCACCCTCTCGAAGCTCATCCTCAGTCCGCGAGATGCGGTATTCGAAGAGGCGCCCCTGATCCTGTTCCGGTGAACGAGGGACCACGTGGGCGACGCCGTCCACGAGGCCACGGCGCAGCAGTTCCGCTGCGACCCAGCTGACCATGCCACCCGAACTGCCCGCCAATCGAAAACCTTCTTCGGCGACATGGCCCACGTACGCATCCTGGTAGCGGCCGATCATGGCATCGCCCCCGGGTGCGCTCGGGAAGAGCTGCGCGGCGATCTCATCCTCATTCGCAGCAGCAGGCGAGAAGGGGCATAGTTGGGCGAAAGCCTCGGCGGCATGCCACCCGTCAGGTGCGGAGGGTTTGAGGTGCCCGTCCTTGTCCCAACCCATGCTGGCGGACGGCTGTAAGGTCGTACACCCTCCGCAACCGATGCAGAGCCCCGAGCCGATGATCTCGTCCGGACTCTGCGGCACACGGGGCTGCGCGGAAAGGCTCGTCATACGCCGATAGCCTGCAAATAGGCTTCTGACTGGCGCCGCATTCCGGCGATCGCCTCACCGATCCGCGGCGACAAAGGCCGATCAAGCGCGGCGGCAAACCGCTCCGGCGCAGCATCTCCCGGCAGCAGATGCGCCTCGGCACCCAGAGCGCGGGTCAGATCCCGAACCTTGTTCATACGGTAGATCGATGCCGCGCAAGCAAACGGCTTTTCGTGAAGCAGCGAGAATACGCAGCCATGAAAGAAGTTGGTCAAGACGGCTCGCGAACCCGCGACCAACTCTGTGAATTCGAACGGGTCGGCGTCCATGCGATGCTCATGCGCCCAATCATTCCGGTAGCCAACGCTGACAAGTTTAAGTTTCCTGTCGTCCGCCCAGCGCCGCGCCGCCCTTGCAAATTCATCGCTGAAGCTGTGGCCGTAGAGGACCGCATACGGCTCCTCTCCGGCTTCGCCGCTACGAGAACCCAATGCCACAGGAAACTGCAGGACCGGATCAAGCACCAGTTCGGGCTCCCTCTCGATCACGGACGAGACGAGTTGCCGGGAATTGTCGTCACGAACGGAAATCGCGTCGAACTGATGCAGCCGTTCGGACCAGTGCCCGCCGATACCCGCCACGGCGTCATAATTTCCGAAGCTGGCCGCATAGGACACAACGCGCCGAGCCGGTATGCCGCCGCCCCAGAACAGGTCGTAGCCCCCGTACCAGGGGTGACACAGGTTCCAGACCTCATCGCTGCCGATCACGACCAGGTCGCACGGCTCCATTGCGGAAGGCTCCCTCAACGGGAACGGAGCGGAGAGTGGGAGACAGGCAATCGCGTCCTGAAAAGCCCGCGCCTTGCGCGCATAAAGGCGAATGTCGCGGCGTGACGATCGTCTCGGCAGGAGGGGCTGCATGGCACAACGCCACTCGATCCGATCCGTACGCGGACACTCATAATTCAGCAGGGCGACATCGTGCCCGCGCGCCTTCAGCCCTTCGACGAGGCTGCGGGCCTGCCAATATGAGCCGTAATTGATGCAACGGTGGAACGTCAGCACTCCGATCTTCAGCGGTCTGCCGGAACCTCCAGGTGAATTGCCCTCTAGAACTTCGCGAAACATGCGTGCGGGCGCCGCTTACTCGTCTTCGGCCGAGACAAACTTGTTGAAGCGGCTTTCCTTGCCATCCTCCGTCTTGTCCTGGTGCAGGAAGGCGAGCTTGTTTTCATCGAAGATCTTGAAGAACTCCTCCCACTCGATCTCCTCCAGCGCTTCGTCCTTCTCGGCGAAGTCGACACGCAGCAGACCGCCTTCACGACCATTATCGTGGGTGGAGGAAACGACGCTGGGGCGGCCCTTGCGAGCCTCGATCCATTTCCGGATTTCCTTGTGGTCGGTCGTCTTCTTAGCCGAGCTCATGCGAAGGCTCCCTTGTTCTGCGGCGAGTGGCACCGCGGGTTGAGGATGGCTGCTCAACCGCCGGCGGCGTGGCTCGTTCCCGTCGCTCGGCTCAAGGACCCTGCCGCTCATCTTGTCTCGCGCCGGAGCGCAGACGAAAGGCCCGCAATGCAACTTACCCGTCGCCGGATGCGTTCGGGTAACAGGACCCGTATATTGCGCCGAGTGGAGAACAGAACAGTGCTGACCATGCGCAGGATTGCCGTTCCTGGCGATCATCTTGGCGAGGGAGCGATCAGCCTCTCGCTCCTTCTCATGACCGGCGCCGGTGCCTTGTACTGGCGCGCCAGCCAACGCAAAGAGCGAGCGGTGAACGCCTGCACATGGGCGCGACTGTTGCCGGCGAGCGCCCCTGCCGCCGGAGACCCCGCGGCAGAGTGAAGCATGCGCATCCACCACCTCAGCTGCGGAACGTGCTGCCCAGTCGGAGGAAGGCTGTTTGACGGCACGAGCGATGGGGCGTTCGGGCACCTCGTCTGCCACTGCCTCCTGATCGAGACAGACGCCGGGCTCGTACTTGTCGATACAGGCATTGGCACGCGCGACATCGCCAATCCGCGCGAGCGGATATCGCCCTTCTTCCTGGCCTTATGCAACGTGCAGTTGCGACCGCACGAAACCGCCATCGCTCAGGTCAAAGCGCTCGGCTTCGACCCAGCCGACGTGCGACACATCATCATCACCCATCTCGACTTCGATCATGCCGGCGGGATCGAGGATTTCCCCCATGCAACTGTCCATGTCACCTCGCGTGAGCGCGAGGCGGCACTGCATGGACGGGGCGGGGCCTTCGTGGGCCGACGTCGCTATCGGCCGCAGCAGTGGGACGAGGTGATTGACTGGCGGCTTTATCCCATGGGCGGCGGCGAAAGCTGGATGGGCTTTGATACTGTGCGCGACCTTGAGGGGCTGCCACCAGAAATCCTGCTGGTGCCTCTGGTTGGCCACACCTGGGGGCACTGCGGCGTGGCGGTGCAGACCGAGAGCGGGTGGCTGCTGCATGCAGGCGACGCTTACTTCTTCCGCGGCGAGATCGGTTCGGAGCATCGGATCTGCCCCCCTGGGATGGCAGGGTACCAGCGCCTGATGGAAGTGGACCGCCGCGCTCGGTTCGCCAATCAGGCGCGGCTGCGCCAGCTATCCATCTCCAACAGCGATCATGTCCGCATCTTCTGCGCGCACGACCCGGTGGAGTTCGAGATCCTCAGCCGCTGCTGAGGGCGGGCTCCACACCGGATAGCCAGCATCAGACAGGCGAGCCATTTGCCCGCCGCACTCGCAAGGAGCCTTCATGAGCAACCCGCACGAAAGCCAGCCTGCGCTGCAAGACATTCCCGTGGGCATCGACGCAACTGGCCTGCGTCGCGAGTTCGATTCCATGGGCGAGGTTGAAGTTCCTGCGGATCGCTATTGGGGCGCGCAAACGCAGCGCTCGCTGCACCACTTCGCCATCGGTGAAGACCGGATGCCGATCGCGGTCTGCCGGGCCTACGGCTTCGTGAAGAAGGCTTGTGCTCTGGTCAACGCAGCGGGCGGGCGCTTGCCGCAGTGGAAGTGCGAGGCCATCGTGCGGGCTGCGGACGAGACGATCTCTGGCGCCCTCGACGATCACTACCCGCTCTACGTCTGGCAGACCGGATCGGGCACCCAGTCGAACATGAACGTCAACGAAGTGCTGTCGAACCGGGCCATCCAGCTTCTGGGATGTGTCATCGGCTCGCAAGTTCCGGTGGCCCCGAACGATGACGTCAACATGGGCCAGTCCTCGAACGATACCTTCCCCACGGCCATGCACATCGCCACCCTTCTTGCCACCGATGAGGAGCTGATCCCCGCGGTCTCACGACTGGTCGAGGTGATCGAGCGCAAGGCAGATGGCTGGATGGACGTCGTCAAGATTGGCCGCACCCATCTGGAGGACGCGGTGCCGCTAACGGTCGGACAGGAGTGGCACGGCTGGGCAGGCCAACTGCGTGCCTGTCTCGCCGAGATCGAGCGGAGCCGGGAAGGGCTCTATGAACTTGCGGTCGGTGGCACCGCGGTCGGCACCGGGCTGAACGCGCCTCCTGGCTTCTCCCGCGACGTAGCGGCCAAGATCGCGGAGCTTACGGGCAAGCCTTTCGTTACCGCTCCGAACAAGTTCGCCGCGCAAGGCGCGCTCGATGCGATGGTACGCGCCAGCGCTGCCTTGCGTGGATTGGCCGTGGCGCTGATGAAAGTCGCCAACGACATGCGCTGGCTAGGGTCGGGCCCGCGCTGTGGCCTGGGTGAACTGAAGCTGCCGGACAACGAGCCGGGCTCCTCGATCATGCCAGGCAAGGTGAACCCAACCCAATGCGAGGCGATCATGATGATCGCGATCCAGGTGATCGGCAACGACACTGCGGTTGCCTTCGCCGGCAGCCAAGGCAACTTCGAACTGAACGTCATGCGCCCTGTCATCATCAGCAACGTGCTGCATTCCATTCGGATACTTGCCGACGGTTGCGACCGCTTCCGCGAGTTTTCGGTCGAAGGAACGGAAATCGTGCGCGAAACGATAGAGCGCTACGTCCACGGGAGTGTGATGCTCGTCACGGCGCTGTCCCCTGTGATCGGGTATCAGAACGCCGCCCACATCGCGCATGAGGCGATAGAGAAAGGCCTGACGCTCAAGGAAGCCGCGCTCGCCTCCGGTCACATCGACGAGGCCGGGTTCGACGCCGCGGTCCGCCCGCTCGACATGGTCGGCGAAGGCCTGGGCGGCGCCTGAGAGTTCCGTCCGAACGCCACGCCTTTGCTTTGCCATACGATTTTCGTAATAGTCGGCGATGCAAACCGTACCGGAAATCATTGCGGAACTCGTCCGCGTCTACGAAGAAGCCGTCACTTGCCTGAAGGGTGATATTTCCGCCTTCATCAACGACGGCATACTACCTCCGCCCGGGCGCCGCGCCGAAGGACTCTGGGCCTACCCTGAGATCCGGATCGACTACGAAGGCCGCGAACGCGGCAGCGCCAGTTCACGTGCGTTTGGCCGCCTGCCGGAGCCCGGCACTTACGTCACCACCGTGACCCGCCCGCACCTTTTCGCCAGCTACCTTGCTGAGCAGCTTGCCCTCCTGGAAAGCGAATACGCCATAAAGGTCACCGTGGGTCGCTCTTCGCAGCACATCCCCTTCCCTTACGTGCTGGACGGCGTCGCCATAGGCAGCGTGACACCTCAGGAACTGGCGGCGCACTTCCCGACGACGGAACTGGCCATGATCGGGGACGAAATCGCCGACGCTATCGACCGCGGCGCCCCGGGCGCTCCGCTGCCGCTCGCCCTGTTCGATGGTCTGCGCACGGATTTCAGCCTCGCGCGACTGGCGCACTATACCGGAACCAGCGTCGAACACTGCCAGCAGTACATCCTCTTCACGAACTACCACCGTTACGTGGACGAGTTCGTCGACTGGGCGGGACGCCAGATCGGCAGGGACGGCTATGTCGCCCTGTCCGGCGCCGGCGGGCTCTACCTTGATGCACCGGTCGACAATGCGCGTGCCCGGCTTTCCGACACCGCATGGCGGCGGCACCAGATGCCCGCGTACCACCTGATCCGTGAGGATCGGCTGGGCATCACACTGGTCAACATCGGCGTCGGTCCATCCAATGCCAAGACCATCACCGACCACCTTGCCGTCCTGCGCCCGGAGGCATGGCTGATGATCGGTCACTGCGGCGGTCTGCGAGAGTCGCAGCGCATCGGGGACTATGTGCTCGCTCATGCCTATTTGCGCGACGATCACGTCCTCGATCCCGTGCTGCCGCCCGAAATCCCGTTGCCGGCCATCGCCGAGGTACAGCAAGCGCTCGCACAAGCGGCGGAAACCGTGAGCGGAGCAGGCGGCATGGACCTGAAGAAGCGCATGCGCACCGGCACCATCGTGACCACGGACGATCGGAACTGGGAACTGCGCTACAGCCACTCTGCTCGCCGCTTCAGCCAGAGCCGCGCGATCGGCATAGACATGGAAAGCGCCACGATCAGCGCCCAGGGCTTCCGCTTCCGTGTACCGTATGGAACGCTGCTGTGCGTCTCCGACAAGCCGCTTCACGGCGAACTGAAGCTGCCTGGTCAGGCAAACCGCTTCTACGAGGAAGCCATCGGCGCCCACATGGCTATCGGTGTTCGCACCTGCGAGCTTTTGCGTGAACAAGGCGCCCGCCTGCATTCGCGCAAGCTGCGCGCTTTCATTGAACCGCCTTTTCGCTGAGACAGGGCCGCAAAACCAGGGAACGAACTCCCGCTGGCACCGCTTAGAAGGGGTTGGGCAAGGAGGATCGACACATGGCGAGCCAACCCGTGGGCACGAGGTCATTCGCAGCTGGGTTCGGAATGAGCGAACGACTGGCACAAAACTGGGGATGGCTGCTCCTGCGTGGCGTCCTCGCGGTGCTGTTCGGCATCCTGACCTGGCTGATGCCGGGCGTGGCTCTGGGCTCTCTAGTGATCGTGTTCGCCATTTACATGCTTGTCGATGGCGTCCTGGCCATCATCTCCGCCGTTCGTGCCGCCAAGGCTCACGAGCGCTGGGGATGGCTGATCCTGGAGGGGCTTTTCGGCCTCGCCGCCGGTGCTTTCGCACTGCTGATACCGGGCATCGCGGTACTGACCTTTGTCATCCTCATCGCAGCCTGGGCGATCATCACGGGAGCCGCATTGCTGGTTGCATCGTTCCGCCTGCACATGAGCCACGGAAGGCTGCTGATGGCGGTGGCCGGAGTCGTCTCGATGGTCTGGGGCGTACTCCTGCTGCTGGCGCCGATTGCTGGCGCTCTGGTTCTCACCTTGTGGATCGGGGCCTACGCATTGGTCTTTGGCGCCATGATGGTTTTCCTGGCGCTCCGGTTGCGCAAGCAGTGCGACGGAGTGGGCGACAACGGACACGAAACTCTGGCGGAGGATGCCGCCTAGCTGCGGGGACTTGTCCCTCGCTTCCGGTGACAAACGCACGGCTTCGTCTTGACGAGTGTCATAGAGCCGTCACATGAGCGCGCGCGTCGCACGGAGTAAGCCAAAATTCGCCAGATTGCCGCCCTTCCCTACCGTATCGAAGACGGCACCGATGGCTCGATTCGCGTTCTGCTGATCACCTCGCGGGACACGGGCCGCTGGGTCATCCCCAAGGGTAACAAGATGAGCGGGCTGAGCGCACACGCTGCAGCCGCCATCGAGGCTGAGGAAGAAGCCGGCGTCACCGGCTTGATCTGCCCCACTCCGCTCGGCTCCTATCGTTATCGCAAACGGCGCAGGAACGGCGCCTCGCTGATGATCGACGTCGAGGTTTTTCCACTCGCGGTTCGCGAGGAGCTGCCGAACTGGAAGGAAGCGGCTGAGCGTGAGCGCCGCTGGTTCAGCCTTAGCGAAGCGGCCAACAACGTGAACGAGCCGGATCTGCGCGATCTCATCCGGTCATTCGCTGCGACCGAGTTCCGCGCTGCCGCGGCGCGTACGACCATCTTGGGCACCATGGCCCAGAAGACAGGAATGAATTGGATGTTTGGCTGGTTTCAAATGCTCCTGCCGCGCAAGACGGACTTCTTCGACTTGTTCGAGGCGCACGTGGGGACCGTGGTCGCCGGTGCCGACGCGCTCGCCCGGCTTTTCTCCGAGGCACGCGGACGGCAAGATCACATTCGTGAGATCAACGAGCGCGAGCATGATGCCGACAACGTGATCCGAGAGGTCCTGCACCTCGTGCGCCGGACGTTCCTCACTCCGTTCGATCGCAGCGCCATCATCAGCCTGGTCAGCTCTATCGACGATGCCATCGACCTCATGCAGGCTGCGGCATCGGCCATCGATCTTTACGAATTCACCGAGTTCGACCAGGAAATGCGCGACATGGTTGCGCTGATCGTAGACAGCACGCGCGTCCTGAGCGAAGCGGTACCCCTGCTGCGGGACGTCAGCGCCAACGGCAAACGCCTTCACGAACTGACCGAACGTCTGGTCCGCATGGAAGGACACGCCGATACAATCCACGCGTCCGGCCTGAAAAACGCCTTCCGCACGTTCGGAACCGACAATCCGATGGGCTTCATCGTGCGGCGCGAGATCTTCAATCACCTGGAGCGCATCACCGACGCCCTGGAAGACGTCGCCAATGAGATCGACGGCATCGTCATCGATCACTCCTGACCAGCCCCATGCACGAACTTGCTTTGCCGCTGCTGATCGGGCTGGTGCTTGTCGCACTCGCCTTCGATTACCTGAACGGCCTTCACGACGCCGCAAACTCAATCGCGACAGTGGTCGCCACCCGGTTGCTAAGCCCCGGCCTGGCGGTTGCGTTCGCGGCATTCTTCAACTTCGCCGCTTACTTCCTGACGCTTCTGTTCCCCAGCCTGCACAAAGTGGCAGAGACGATCGGGTCCGGAATCATCGCCCAGGAACTGGTCACTCCGTCCGTCATTTTCGGCGCCCTGATCGGGGCGATGTTCTGGAACGTCGTCACTTGGCTGAAAGGCATCCCATCGTCGAGCAGCCACGCATTGGTGGGGGGCTTGATCGGCGCCGGCGTCGCGCATGCGGGCGTAACCGGCATTCAGTGGACGGGCCTCAACAAGACTCTCGTCGCCATCGTGCTTTCGCCGCTGATCGGCATGGCCATCGCCATGCTGCTGATGCTCCTGACAAGCTGGCTGTTTGCGCGCTCGAGCTCACGCGCGGCGGAGAGCAGCTTCCGCGCCCTGCATCTCCTATCCTCGGCGACCTATTCGCTCAGCCACGGCCTTAACGATGCGCAGAAGACGATGGGGATCATCACTGTGCTGCTCTATTCGACCGGGTATCTGAGCGGCGAGTTCGAAGTGCCGCATTGGGTCGCGATCAGCTGCTATATCGCGATTGCCCTGGGCACGCTCACAGGGGGATGGAAGATCATCGAGACGATGGGGTCGCGCATCACCAAGCTATCCCAGCATCAGGGTTTCTGCGCCTCCACCTCGGGTTCGATCGTGGTCTTCACAGCCTCGCTGTTCGGCATTCCGGTTTCGACCACTCACACGATCACGGGCTGCGTTATCGGAGCAGGCACTGCACGGCGCGCTTCAGCGGTACGCTGGGGCGTCGCGCGCAGCGTGGTGACCGCCTGGGTCATCACCATACCGGCGTCTGCTGCAGTCGGTGCCTTGTTCTACCTCATCACAGTGCCGTTCGGCAGCTGATCTTTCAGCGAAGATAGGGCGGCGCGGTTACCATGAAGGACCGCGCCGCCATTGAGGTCACCAGCCGCAGGTCTTGCCCTGGTTCTGCTTCTCCAACCACGTCTGCAAAGGCGCGAAGTAGCGCAGCATCGGCTTGCCGCTCATTTCGCGGCTGCCCGTGAACGCCTGCAGGGCATCAGGCCAAGGCTTCGATGCGCCCATTTCCAGCATGGCGTTCATCTTCTCGCCCACCTTCTTGTCGCCGTAGAAGCTGCAGCGGTGTAGCGGACCTTTCCAGCCCGCCTGCTTGCACGCCGCCTCATAGAACTGGAACTGAAGCAGCCGCGCAAGGAAGTACCGCGTGTAAGGCGTCACTGCCGGGATGTGGTACTTGGCACCGGGATCGAAGGCATCCGCTGGCCGCTCGGTGGGCGGTACGATGCCCTGGTATTTCAACCGCATCTCATCCCACGCACGCTGGTAATCAGCTGGCTGCACCTCACCCGAGAACACGTTCCACCGCCACCTGTCGATCATCAGGCCGAACGGCAGGAACGCGACCTTGTCCATGGCCTGGCGCAGAAGGAGGCCCATGTCCTTGTCGGCACCAGGCACCTTCGACTTGTCCAGCAGGCCGATCTGGACGAGGTACTGAGGCGTGATCGAGAGCGCCATGGTGTCGCCGATCGCCTCATGGAAGCCATCGTTGGCCCCGTCCTGATAGTAGGCCGGCTGGATGTTGTAGGCGCGCTGATAGTAGTTGTGCCCCAGCTCGTGATGAATGGTCACGAAGTCGTCCGAATTGACCTTCGTGCACATCTTGATGCGCAGATCATCCACGTTGTCGATGTTCCAGGCAGAGGCGTGACAGACCACCTCCCGATCCGCCGGTTTGGTAATCTGGGAGCGCTCCCAGAAGGTCTGCGGCAGCGGCTTGAAGCCCAGGGACGAGTAGAAGTTCTCCCCTGCCTTGACCATCTTAACCGGGTCGTAGTCCTTCGCCACCAGCAGTTCGCCGATGTCGTACCCTAGGTCACCCGTGCCTGGAGGCGCGACGATATCGTAGATGTTGCCCCATTCCTGGGCCCACATGTTGCCCAGCAGATCGGCGCGTATCGGCCCCGTGGGCTTCTGCACGGCATCGCCATACTTCTCGTTCAGCTTGGTGCGGGTGTAGCAGTGAAGCTGATCGTACAGAGGCTTCACCTCCTGCCACAGCCTTTCGGTCAGAGCAGCGAACTCTTCCGGCTTCATGTCGTAGTTCGAGCGCCACAACGCGCCCGCATCGGCATAGCCGAGTTCCTTTGCGCCGGCATTCTGCAGCTCCACCATCTTGGCGTAGTCCGCCTTCATCGGCTTGCCGACATTGTCGTGCCAGCTCGTCCACATCTCAGCCAACTCGGCCGGGTTGCGGTTTTCGCCCATGGCCGCCTCGATGTCGGAGCCGTTGATCGGCTCCCCGTTCAGCATGCCTTTACCCCTACCGTAGATGCCCTGAAGCCGAGCGCCGAGAGACGCCAGTTCCTCAGCCGCGCCAGGGCGCGTCGGGGCTGGCTGCACGATGAGGGTGCGCATCCGGTTCAGCTTGCGGTTGACGTCATACGACAAGCCAGGCTGCCCGGCGTATGTAGCCGCTTTTGTGGCGTTCTGGACGTTGAGCTTGTTCAACTCCGCCGCAGCGCGTGAGGTCACGGCTTCACTGTCGACCGTGATGTAAGTGTTATATACCCAGTCGGCCTGGCTCGCCTCAATGGTCTTCCCGTTATAGGCAGCCTCTGCCTGCTCGACGAACTGCGCAGCCGTGGGCTGTTGAGCAGGCGCCTGCTGGGCGTGTGCCGGATTGGCTGCGGCCATCGCCCCGGCCAGTGCCAGAAGCGAAATTGTGTGCGTTTTCATGGTGTCCCCGTACATGGGAATTGCGGATGCCCCATGCTGGCCGCACCGCAGCCACGGGTCAACCCGCCAAGAAGGCCACCATCTCCTCTCCAAGTTCCCGTTGCGTGACAGATGACATGTGCGTTCCGGGGATCTCGGCATAACGGCCCTCCGGCAATGCCTCGGCCAGCGCAGGAGCGGAGCCGTTGTCCTGATCGTCAGATCCGCAGACCACGAGCGTGGGCATGGTCACGCCGGCAAGGGCGGCCGAAGAGGTGTCGTCCACCGATTGCAGCAAAAGCCGTGCCGCCACGCGGTCCACCTTTTGCGTCTTCATGAAAGCTTGTGCGAAGTACGCCCGGTCGCCCCGCTTGATCTCATCAAAGCGATCAATCGCGTCGATGAAAAAGGCGCTGCGCTGCGCCCATCCCGCCAGTCCTTCCAGGCCCATCCCTGCCAGGATCAAGCGCCTTGGAGCCAACCCTGCGATGACTGCACGAACGGCCGTGCGCGCCCCCAGAGAGAACCCGCCCAGGTCGAAGTCCTCAAGTCCCAGTGTCTGAACCAGAGCCAGGGCATCGCGGACAAGCACGTCTTCGGGATAGGCGTCCGGCTCGTGCGGTGCTTCGCTTTGCCCATGCGCTCGCAGGTCCGGCATGATCGCCTCGAACCCAGCGTCTGCGAGCTTTTGCGCGTGGCCGAACTTGATCCAGTTGACCTCCGCGCTTGAGAAGAGGCCGTGGAGCAACAGCACGGGCCGGCCTTCCCCAAGGCGATGAACCGCCAGGCGCGTACCGCCCCAACCTGCGAAGAACTCACTCTGCAACTCACTCATTCAGGCGGCTCCACGCCAGCGGCCTTCCACATTTCGATCACCTTCGTGTTTTCGGCACTCGTATGGCCTGGCAGATGGCGCACATCGGTCCATGCGTCCAGCATGCTCTCTATGGCGTAGTTGAGCTCGGGCTTGAAAGGAGAAGGGTCGTCGAAGCTGCCCACCGTCAAATCAATGTTGGCGCCACCCTCGACGAAGTCAAAGCCGAGCGGCGTTCCACAACGCGAACAGAATGGTCGGCGTCCGATCGGCGAAGATTGATACCAATCGGGCTCCCTGTGCCAGATCACCTGATCCTTCGGAGCATTGATGAAAGCGATGGAGACACCTCCGGTCGCCTTCCTGCACATCTTGCAGTGACACAGATAGGCTTTCTCAGGGGTGACTTGCGCGGTGTAGCGCACATGCCCGCATTGGCACCCGCCATCCATAGTCTGCATGCCGCATCCTCCTGACAGTTCCCAAGCCGCGGCGGCGTTCTTCCGAGCAACAGAGCTCCTCCCGGAACCCCGGCGGACGCTGCGGGTTCCTTGTTGGTGAACCAGTCAAGGTCCGTTCCGGCACGAGGCATGGGGCCGAACGCTATATCTGGGCCATCGCGGCAGCCGCAAGCCTCCCCCTCCTATCCAGTTGCAGCCGCACGCCGGAAGAAGCGCCGCCGCGCGCTCAGGACTCCATCCACATCGACCCTCGACCCTCGACCATCGCGGCACCAATCCGGGCGGACCTCTCGCGCCTTACGTCAGCGCTTGAGCAGGAGGTCCCGCGCGAGTTGTGGTCGATCGACAAGCCTGACCAGACCTGCATTCCCTCCAACCAGGTGAAGGTCCTGTTCGTCGAGCTCAAGACACCGAAGATCAAGTGCCGCATCGTCGGGAAAGTTAGCCGTGGTGCGCTTTCGCTCTCTGGATCAGGACGCACGCTGCATGTCGCCTTTCCGGTTCACGCAGTCGTGCGCGCACGGGACATCGGCGGCATCCTCAAGCAGGAGACGGCCACAGCCGATGCACGCGTGCAGGCGCAAGTGCAGATCACACTGGCACGCGACTGGACACCGCGCGGCAGAGTGGACCTGGCGTATCGCTGG
Organism: Novosphingobium rhizovicinum; assembly: GCF_040813635.1. NCBI lineage: Bacteria > Pseudomonadati > Pseudomonadota > Alphaproteobacteria > Sphingomonadales > Sphingomonadaceae > Novosphingobium > Novosphingobium rhizovicinum. The sequence goes on from NZ_JBFNXR010000031.1 coordinate 143,430, forward strand.
ACAAAACGGCCATCGATTAAATTTCTCGGCCAGACCATCGATCTCACCAGTCAGGCGGACAAGCGTCTGAAAGGCGTGTTGCAGGACCTGGAACGCAGCCTCTCTGGCGAACTGGGCAAGTTGCAGCTAAGAGAGCAGGTGGAGCAGTCGTGGCGCGCCGCATTCACCTCGATACAGCTCAACCAGTCAAATCCGCCTGTGTGGATGCGCATCTCTCCACGCGAGCTGCAGTATGGCGGATACAGGATCGCGAATGGGAGCATTACCCTGCGGCTGGGGCTGCGTGCGATCACCGAGACATTCGTCGGCGAACGACCGCCAGATCCTCCGCCGACTCCGCTCCCTCCTCTGAAGCCGCTCAAAGGTGACATGGGCAAGCTCCGCTTCTTCATCCCCGTGATCGCGGACTATCGGGAGTTGGAGCCGGTTCTGATGGAGACGCTCCTGAAACGGCAGCGGCGCCCATTCGAAGTGCCTGGCGTGGGCCCCGTCTGGGCACGCTTCCACAAGGCGACGATCTACGGCACGACCGGGGGGCGGGTGGCAGTCGGCTTGAACTTCTCCGCCGCCGATGAAGCCGACACGATCGGGAAGGCTCGGGCGACCGTCTGGTTGACGGGACGTCCGGTAAACCGGGCCAATTCGCGGGAGGTCGGTTTCACCGAATTTGCAGTCAGCGGCACCACGGACCGGACCGGGGGCGACCTCGTGATCAAGCTCGCCAACGCACCAGGCTTATCCAGCACCATTGCCGCCGCGTTGATCCAGAACTTCGAGAAAGACTACGACGAGCTGATGGGCAAGATCGACCGCGCCGTAGAGCAACGTCGCGAAGGTGATTTCATCATTCGCGCAAGAGTGGAGAAAGTTCAGACCGGCTCCCTCCGGGCAGCGGGCCAGGGCCTTTATCTGCCTGTTCGAGGAACGGGTGAGGCCAGCATCACCCTTGCACCGGAATAACGCTCTACCGGGGCCCAGAGCCGGATAGGCCATGCTTCTTCAGGCAATGGCGCAACTGGTCATAGGTGAGCCCCAGAGCATTGGCCGTCCGCCGCTGGTTCCAGCGGTTCTGCTCCAGGGCTTCCTCGATCAGCTGACGTTCGTGCGCCTCCACGGCTGCGCGCAAGTCCGTCACCACCTCACGCTCACGACCTGTGTTGTCCTGGGTTCTAGTGGCTGGCATCGGTTCCGGAGCTGTAGCCTCGCTCTTCTCGGAACAGGGCGCCCAGTCACTCTCGAACGGGTCGAACACGATCTCGCCTATCGGCCGACCCTCGTCATCCCAGCGATAGACGGCCCGCTCCACGACATTGCGAAGCTCGCGCACGTTGCCTGGCCAGGCATACCGCTCCAGCGCGTCCATGGCCGCCGAAGCAAAGCCGGGCCAGCGATCCCAGCCCAGCTCCGTCGCCATCCGCCTGCCGTAGTACTCGGCCAATTCGGGCACATCCCCTTCCCGCGCCCTCAACGGCGGAAGAGTTATGACCTCGAAGCTGAGACGATCCAGCAGATCCGCGCGGAACTTGTCTTCGGCAGCCATACGCGGAAGATCGGCATTGGTGGCCCCGACGATACGCACATCGACCTGAACCGGGCGCGAGGACCCGATGCGCGTCACTTCGCCGTACTCCACCGCCCGAAGCAGCCGCTCCTGCGCCGCCATCGAGAGATTGCCGAGCTCGTCCAAAAAGAGCGTGCCCTTGTCAGCCTCCTCGAAGCGACCGGCGCGAGCACGCGTGGCGCCTGTAAAAGCCCCGGCCTCATGCCCGAACAGCTCCGCCTCGATTAACGTCTCGGGCAGTGCTGCGCAGTTAAGGGTGACGAGGGGCTCGCCCCAGCGTGCGCTCAGGTGATGGAGGCGCTGCGCGATGAGCTCCTTGCCGGTGCCACGCTCGCCGATCACGAGTACAGGCCGCCCGGTCGAGGCGGCCCGGGACGCTCGCTCGACAGCGTCCAGGAATGCAGTGGACTGTCCGATGAACTGAACGTTACGATCCATTGCCACATCTTAGTATCATTCACCAATGTTTGGCAATTCATCCGCCAGTGACTTTCAGGTGTGGTTTAGATGGACCGCGGAATTCTGGGATAAGCGGAATTTGGCACGGCGCTTGCTATCCTCTTGGCATCTACGGATCAGGGTTAGGCAAGGACAGGTACGATGCTTTTTCGCAACAACACTCCCGCAAGCACCAAGACCGAGCGCACCAAGCTCGACGCGGCGATCGTGGCGAGCATTCTCGCGATGGGCGCGCTCAACCTGCTCGTGCTGGTTGACCAGATCAGCCCTGCGAAGGCCTATGCTGCCAGCCCATGCAATTGCGTGATCTCGCGCGTGGCGTTGGCATGACCCGCCTGGACGCCGAGATAGCCGAGCTGCGTGGCGCGCAGGGCGTCCGCCCGCCGCGGCTCTTGACGCTTGAGAGCCTGGACCACGAAGGCCGCTGGACGCACAGCAGCAACCGCGAATATCCGTTCACTTACGCCGACCGTCCCAAGATCAGAAAGGGCACTCCCACGATGGGCATTTTCTCCCGGACGCGCGACATCATTGCCGCGAACTTCAACGATCTGCTGGAAAAGGCGGAAGACCCCGCCAAGATGATCCGCCTGATCATCCTGGAAATGGAGGAAACCCTGGTCGAGGTTCGCACGTCCAGCGCGCGCACGATTGCCGACCAGAAGGAAATGCGGCGCCATGTCGCGAAGTTGGACAAGCTTCAGGCGGATTGGGCGGACAAGGCCCAGCTGGCGCTCAGCAAGGGCCGCGAGGATCTGGCCCGCGCCGCCTTGCTGGAAAAGAAGAAGGCGGGCGACATGGCCGATCAACTGCAGGCGGAGGTCGAAGTCCTCGACGACGCTCTGCGGGCCTATGAGCAGGACATCGAAAAGCTGCAGAGCCGGCTGCGCGAAGCCCGGACCCGGCAGACTTCAATCGCCGCGCGGCTTCAGAGCGCGGAGAACAGAGTCAAGCTGCGCAGTCTGCTTTCAAGCGAGCGCGTGGACGAGGCCATGGTCCGTTTCGACCAGCTCGAAAGGCGCGTAGACTACGCCGAGGGCCGCGCCGAGTCGATGAGCATGGGCGATAGCCAGCAGCCGACGCTGGCCGATGAGATCGCGGCGCTCGCCGATGGCGACAGCATCGAAGCCGAGCTCGCCGAGATGAAGCGGGCCATGGGCACCGAAAAGGCGGAGAATAAGTCGACGGATGCGCCGCAAGGCTGAGCGGCAAAACTACCGACAGGAACATGCAGGCATCCGTGCAAGGGGAAACAGGACAATGGCACGCGGACATTTCTATCTCGACAAGTCGAACGCCAAGTTGGCCGGAGTATGCTCCGGACTGGCGGACTACACCGGCGTCGACCCGCTCTGGGTTCGTATCGCCACGGTGTTCCTCACACTCTTCGTCTCGTTCATCACGATCCCGATTTATGTCGTGACCGCGCTGGTGGCCGATAAGAAGCCCTTCTCCCACTACAGCGAGGCTGAGGAAGAGAGGATGCTACGTCGCATGAGCCGCCGGAGGAACAAGCACCGGGTCCGCTCCGAGCTATCCGATCTGGACCGCCGCGTGGCAGAGGTCGAGCGCCACTATTCGAGCAGCAACGCACGTCTTGCGGCCGAAATCGACAGCCTGCGCTAAGCGCGACAAAAAGGATATTGCGCCATGGAAGGCATCCTTGCCCTGCTCATCCCGCTGGCTCCGTTCATAATGGTCTGCTTCATCGTGTGGACCAAGCACCAGCGCAAGATGGCCGAGTTGCAGCTGCAGGCGACTGCCGAGAAGGCGGCCCAGTACGCCTCGCACTCACGCGAATTGGAAGAGCGCATCCGCGTCCTGGAGCGGATTGTCACCGACGGCGGCTATGACACCGCGCTGCAAATCGAAGCTTTGCGCGATGCCCGCGATGTCGAGCAGCAGCGCAGCATCGAGCGGGACGGCAGCATCAACTGAGGGAGGCCGGCATGGCTCTGGATTTCATCGCCATAGAAGCACTTGCACCGCTGATTGTCGTTGTCACCGCAGTCGCCACTGGTGGATGGGTGTTCAACAACTGGCTTCGGATGCGGCACGGATATCCGTTGGAGAACTCGTGGGGCAAGGCTGTCTACCCCAAGGGTGACACCGAAGCGCAAGCGCGTGTCCAGCTGCTGACGCAGGAGAACGCACAGCTTCGCGCCGAGATCGGCTCCATCAAGGACCGGCTTGCAAGCGTAGAGCGGATCGTTACCGACCAAGGCTACGATGTCGCGCAGCAGATCGAAGGCCTGCGGCTCGCTCGTCAGGAGGTAACCAAGCAATGAGTTTCGGCACCGCCGTCGTCGTCATCTTCGCCATTGCGGCGATCACCTGGCTGCGCGCGCAGAAGCAAAGGGGCGGCTTGGGCACCGGCCCTCGCGAAGCGGAGCTTGAGCGCGAGGTGGAGCAGCTTCGGCAGCGAATCGCGGTGCTTGAGCGCATCGCTCTCGATGAGCGAGGCGGGGACAGCCTTGCGCGAGAGATCGAAGCGCTCAGAGACTAACTTCAAGCGCGCCTAGGGCAAGGCGCGCTTGAGTTCCTCGATCCACACGGTTGCACTCGCATCCGAAGGCGCCCGCCAGTCACCCCGCGGGCTGAGCGCACCGCCTCCCGACACCTTGGGGCCGTTCGGGATGGCGGAACGCTTGAACTGGCTGAAGGCGAAGAAACGCCAGAGAAACTCCTCCAGCCACTTGGTGATCGTCACAAGGTCATACGCGCTCCTGCCCTCTTTCGGGAAGCCAGCCGGCCAGCTTCCCTGAGAGGCCTCGCGCCAGGCATGCCAGGCAAGAAACGCGACTTTCGAAGGCTTCTGACCGAAGCGTACGATGTGGTGCAGGAAGAAGTCGTTGAGCTCGTAAGGCCCGATCTTGCCCTCTGTGCTCTGTATCTCGCCATCCTCGCCCGCTGGGACGAGTTCAGGGGAAATCTCGGTATCGAGGATCGACAGCAGGACGGCCGCCGTGGCTTCGTCGACCTGGGTGTTGGCGGTCCAGCGGATGAGATACTGGATCAGGGTTTTGGGCACGCCGGCATTCACGGCGTAGTGGCTCATCTGGTCGCCCACGCCATAGGTGCACCAGCCCAGCGCCAGTTCGGAAAGGTCGCCGGTGCCGACCACGAACCCGGAATGCTGGCTGGCAAGACGGAACAGGTAATCGGTCCGCAGCCCGGCCTGCACGTTCTCGAATGTCACGTCGTAGACCGGCTCACCATTGCCAAAGGGATGGCCGATGTCCTTGAGCATTGTCGTCGCGGCTGGACGTATGTCGATCTCGGCAGAGGTGATGCCGAGAGCATCCATCAGCTTCCAGGCATTACCCTTGGTGCCTTGGCTCGTGCCGAACCCTGGCATGGTGAACCCCCGGATGGTGCTGCGCGGCAAACCCAGCCGGTCGCAGGTCTTCGCTGCCACGATGAGAGCATGCGTAGAGTCCAGCCCGCCAGACACGCCGATGACCAGGCTCTTGGCCTTGGTCGCCTCGACCCTGCGCATCAGGCCATCCACCTGGATGTTGAACGCCTCGTAGCAATCCGCATCGAGCTTTTCGGGCCGGTCGGGAACGAAAGGGAAGCGCCGGATTGCGCGCTTCAGACCGATGTCTCCCTTGGCGGGAACATGATCGAAGGGGATCGTACGGAAGCTGTACTCCGGCCGTCCCGAGGCGCGGGCAGAATCGTTGTAAGTGGGCAGCCGCAGGCGCTCACCCACGATACGGGCGCAATCGACATCTGCGATGCACAGCTCCGCGTCGAGTGAGAAACGTTCAGACTGGGCCAGCATCTCGCTGAGTTCGTAGATCACACCCTGCCCATCCCAGGCGAGATCGGTCGTGCTTTCGCCGTGGCCGCCTGCGGAATAGACATAGGCCGACGCGGTTCGCGCGGATTGAGCGCTGCACAGCACGTGGCGGTCATCCGACTTGCCAATGACGATGTTGGAAGCCGAAAGATTACAAAGGATCGTCGCGCCGGCCAGCGCACCCAGCGTCGAGGGTGGAGTTGGCGCCCAGAAATCCTCGCAAATCTCGATAAAGAAGCGGAAATCCCGCAGGACATTGGATGCGAACACAAGGTCCGTCCCGAAGGGGATTTCGCAACCCGCCACCTTGATGGTCTGCCCGACCACACCGATCCCGCTGGCGAACCAGCGCTTCTCGTAGAACTCGCGATAGTTCGGCAGGTATGACTTGGGAACAGCGCCCAGCAGGCGACCGTCCGCAATAGCCAACGCACAGTTGTAGAGGCGTCCGCGATCGGCGAGCGCTGCTCCGATCAACAACACCGGCGAGAGGCCCTTGCTCGCTTCGACAATGGACCCGATGGCATCTTCCACCGCTTCGATCATGGCCTGCTGCAGGTGCAGGTCGTCAATGGCGTAGGATGACAGGCACAGCTCGGGATAGACCAGCAGGTCCACGCCCGCTTCGTGCGCCCGGCGCGCTTCCGTAATGATGGCGTCCCGGTTGCACGGGACGTCAGCGGTGCGGACCTTGGGTGTCGAGGTGGCAACGCGCACGAGACCGTGGCGGTGCATGTCGTAGAATGGGTGGCTCTCGCTCATACTTCCGGTCCTGACATCCCCAGCCACCTCAAGCAATATTCACCTGTCATGATCCACTCCGTTCCATTCCTGCCGAGCCATCGAGACCTTGCGAGACGAACGGGAGGGGATTTGACTTGTTCCGTCGGGCTGCGGCCTTACATGCAGTCCACATGCGCAGTCTGGATGATATCCGCGAAGAGTATGAGTTCCTTGAGGGCGACGAGCGTTATCGTCTGCTGATCGAATTGGGGCGAGAACTCGATCCGATGCCCGATGCACTGAAAACCGACGCCACGAAAGTGCGCGGCTGCTCGGCCAGTGTCTGGGTCTACCCTACCAAGGCGGAGGGCGGGCACCTGCACTTCCTAGCTGATAGCAACGCTGCGATCACCAAGGGTATCGTTGCCCTTGTCCTGGCGGCGGTGCAGGATCAGCCCGCGGACGAGGTGGCGAAGACGGACATCGCAGCCAGGCTCGAGCCGTTTGACTTGCGCAACCAGCTTTCATCCAATCGCACGCAAGGCGTGCCGAACATGATCGCCCTGATCCGGGAGACCGCAGCCCGCTATGCCGGATGACGAGTTCCCGAAGAAGGCTCCCCCCGCAACCCGGCCGCTCTGGGCCGCGGGAGGCTCCTTCTTCGTGGCACTGGGAACTCTCGGCATTATCCTGCCGCTGCTGCCCACCGTCGTCTTCTACCTGCTGGCCGCGTGGTGCTTTTCGAAAAGCCACCCGCACCTTGCCGACAAGCTATACACGCACAAGCACTATGGCCCGCATCTGGTCGCGTGGCGGGATCGGCGCGCCATCAGCCGCAAGGGTAAGGTTTCCGCGCTCCTAGGCATGAGCGGCAGCGTGCCGTTCACCTACCTGGTCGTCGGCTACCCGGCAGTCATCATCCCGGTGGTCGTGCTGGTTGTGGCCGGTCCATGGATCTGGTTGCGCCCCGAATAACAAAAGCCCTCCCTCCACGCTGGAGAGAGGGCGTTTGTTTGGGCTCTGCTGAATATCAGGCGAGATCGAAGCGATCGGCGTTCATCACCTTTGTCCATGCAGCCACGAAGTCGCGAACGAACTTCTCGTCCACATCGGCAGCGGCATAGACTTCCGAGATTGCCCGCAACTGAGAGTTCGAACCGAATGCGAGATCGGTTCGCGTGGCGGTCCACTTCTGCTCATCGGTCTTGCGGCAAGTGCCCGCGAACACCTGATCACTGCTTTCGTCGACCACTTTCCACGCAGTACCCATGTCCAGCAAGTTGACGAAGAAGTCGTTCGTCAGCTGCCCCGGACGGTCGGTAAGCACGCCTTCCTTGATGTCGCCGTGATTCGCGCCAAGCACGCGCAGACCGCCTAACAGGACCGTCATCTCGGGAGCGCTGAGGCCAAGCAAGGCTGCGCGATCGATCAGCAGTTCCTCTGTCGGCACGCTCATCGGCGTCGGCAGATAGTTGCGGAACCCATCCGCCTGCGGCTCGAGCGGCTCGAAGTTGGTTGGGTCTGTCCACTCCTGAGTGGCGTCGGTGCGCCCAGGCGTGAACGGTACGGGCACCTTGTACCCTGCATCTTTCAGCGCCTTTTCCACGCCGACAGCACCGCCCAGCACGATCAGGTCCGCGATCGAGACCTTCTTGCCTGGCACATCAAACTGCGACTTGATGTCTTCGTAGACCGCCAGCACCTTCGCGAGCTTTTCCGGCTCGTTCACGTGCCAGTTCTTCTGCGGCTCCAGGCGGATCCGCGCGCCGTTGGCTCCGCCGCGATGATCCGAGCAACGGTAGGTGGAGGCCGAGGCCCAGGCGACAGAGACCATTTCCGACACCGTCAGGCCGGAAGCGAGGATGCGCGCTTCGAGCTTCTGCACGTCGCCCGCGTCGATCGTCTTGTAATCGGCCTTCGGTATCGGGTCCTGCCAGATCAGGTCTTCAGAGGGCACCTCGGGTCCAAGGTAGCGCGCCTTCGGACCCATGTCGCGGTGGCACAGCTTGAACCAGGCGCGGGCGAAGGCGTCGGCGAACTGGTCCGGATTGGCATGGAAGCGCTCGGAAATCTTGCGATATTCCGGATCGACCTTCATCGCCATGTCGGCGGTGGTCATGATCGTGGGGACCTTGACGGCGGGCGTGTGCGCCTTGGGGGCCTTGGTCTCATCAGGGTTTCCGACGGGGTGCCACTGCCAGGCGCCTGCGGGGCTCTTCTCCAGCTCGTATTCGTGGTTGAGCAGGTTGTCGAAGTAGCCCATGTCCCACTTGATCGGATTGGCGGTCCACGCACCTTCGATGCCGCTGGTGATCGTGTGATCGCCCATGCCGCTCTCATGGCCCGACTGCCAGCCGAGGCCCTGTTGCGCGATATCCGACCCTTCCGGCTCGGAACCGACCAGCGCGGCGTCTCCCGCACCGTGACACTTGCCAAACGTATGGCCGCCGGCAGTCAGGGCGACGACCTCCTCGTCATTCATCCCCATGCGCGCGAATGTCTCGCGGATATCGCGTGCGGAGCCAACGGGATCGGGCTTGCCGCCCGGTCCTTCGGGGTTGACGTAGATCAAGCCCATCTGGATCGCTGCGAGCGGGTTCTCGAGCGCGCGGCCGGACTCCTCGTCGATACGCGTGGTGCCCAGCCAATCTTCCTCGGTGCCCCAGTAGATGTCCTTCTCCGGCTCGAACACGTCGGCACGGCCGCCGCCAAAGCCGAACACCGGACCGCCCATCGACTCGATAGCGACGTTTCCGGTGAGGATCATCAGGTCCGCCCAGGAGAGCTTGGCGCCGTACTTCTGCTTGATCGGCCAGAGCAGGCGGCGTGCCTTGTCGAGATTGGCGTTGTCAGGCCACGAGTTCAGCGGAGCAAACCGCTGCGAGCCCGAAGACGCGCCACCACGCCCGTCGCCGGTGCGGTAGGTTCCTGCGCTGTGCCACGCCATGCGGATGAAGAACGGACCGTAGTGGCCGTAATCCGCTGGCCACCAGGGTTGGCTGTCCGTCATCAGTGCGTGAAGATCCTTCTTCACCGCAGCGAGGTCGAGCGTCTTGAAAGCCTCTCTGTATTCGAAGTCGTCACCGTAGGGGCTGCCTGTGGCGCCCTTTTGGGGAAGGATGTCGAGGGAGAGTTGGTTCGGCCACCAGTCACGGTTCGTCCGGCCCAGCAGCGAGCGTAGCGCCGAAGCCTCCTTCATGGGACAACCTTTCAGGGGATCGCCGCTTGTCTTAGCGTCCATCGGTCACTCTCCTTCTGCGTTCTTTAGGCGGGGGCATAGTACGCCCGTTAACGTGCGAAGCAAAAACGAGTTCGACAGATTACTGCGATAGATTGCTCCGAACGGGAGCACGCTCCCTCGCGCGCCCTGTCGCCACGGTAGCTGGGTGCTCCGCAGGACCTTCAAGTATGGCCCTGCGGGGATCTTCAGCCGCGATCAGTCTTCCACCGCGTCGCGCAGCACTGCGACACCGGCCTTGCGCTGTGCGCGCAGTTCACGCTTGAGAGCCGCTGGATCGCGGGCCACCACGAACCCGAAGCTGACCCCACCTTCCTTGCCGACTGTTGCGTGATGCAGCTTATGCGCCTGGACCAGCCGCTTTGCGTAGCCTCGCTTGGGCACCCAGCGGAAGTATCGCTGATGCACCAGTCCGTCATGGATCAGGGTATAGATCACCCCGTAGATCAGGATGCCAAGCCCGATCCAGGTTGCCGGCCACCAGGCCCGTTCTCCCATGATCATGGGAGAGCCGATCGCAAAAGCCGAAATGCTCATCCCCGCGCCGACCAGGGCATAAAGGTCATTGCGCTCGAGAAGGCGGTCGTGCGGCTCGTGATGATCCCGATGCCAGCCCCAGCCGAAGCCGTGCATCACGTACTTGTGGCTCGCCCAGGCGATGAACTCCATCCCGGCAACGGTAAGCAGGACGATCAAAATGGGCGCCAGCGCAGTCATAACTCATCCTACACCCGGTGCCTGCGCTTGTCAGCCGCGCCTCGCGCCCGGTTGCGACACTTTGGTGCAAAGCCACACAGAGCTGCGACGCCTGATTGGGCTGACGTTCATGTTGAGGGCCGCATTTATGAACATGACGGACGCTACTCCGCCATTCAGGAAAGAGGATCCCACCATGCGCAAGTTCAGTCTCATCGCTCCGGCCCTGATCGCGGCTCTTGGCCTTACGGCGCTTCCAGCGCAGGCTGCGCCACGCGACTGGCATCAGGATGCGCGTCAAGAGAGCCGCTATGACGGACGGCATAATGATGATGGACGGTATACGCCCGCTCGCGATGCGCAGATCCGCGCGGATATCCGGTCACTCGATCGCGCGATCGACCGCGCTGCCGCACGCCGGACCGTATCGAACCGCGAGGCCGCCAGCCTCCGGCGCGAATCCGCACAGGTGCAGCGCCTTTACGCCAGCTACGCCCGCAACGGCCTGAGCAGAACGGAGCTGCGAACCCTGCAGAACCGGGTAGACCGCATTCGCCTCGCCCTGCGTACAGACAAGAGGGACTGGAACAATCGGCGGGGCTGATCCGCATCGTACGGAGCGCGCCTGTTGCGCTTGAATTGCGCAACAGGCGCGCCTAATCGCAGCGGACCATGACAGACAAGCCGCGCACTTTATACCAGAAGATCTGGGACGCCCACGTCGTCGACACGCGTGACGATGGCACGAGCCTTATCTATATCGACCGCCATCTCGTCCACGAGGTGACAAGTCCGCAGGCTTTCGAAGGCCTGCGGGTTGCCGGTCGGCCGGTGCGCCGTCCCGATCTCACTCTCGCCGTGCCGGACCACAATCTTCCGACGACAGCGCGCAAGGATGCAGCGGGCAATCCGCTTCCGATCACCGATCCGGAAAGCGCCAACCAGCTTGCCGCGCTGCGCCGTAATGCACCCGAGTTCGGTGTCCGTTACATCGACGCGACCGACGCCGAACAGGGCATCGTTCACGTCGTGGGGCCAGAGCAGGGCTTTTCGCTGCCCGGAGCAACAATCGTCTGCGGCGACAGCCATACCGCGTCGCACGGCGGCATCGGCGCGCTGGCCTTCGGCATCGGCACCACCGAAGTAGAGCACGTGCTGGCAACCCAGACGCTGCTGCTGAAGCAGAGCAAGTCCATGGAAGTGCGGGTCGAGGGCACGCTGGGAGCGGGAGTCACTCCGAAAGACGTGATCCTGCACGTCATTGGCGTTACCGGCATGGGCGGCGGCACGGGCTACGTGATCGAGTATCGCGGCAACGTGTTCGAGGAGATGTCGATCGAAGGTCGGCTGACCGTCTGCAACATGGCCATCGAAGGCGGAGCCCGTTCGGGGCTGATCGCACCCGATGAGAAGACCTACGCCTATCTGAAGGGGCGCCCCTACGCGCCGACCGGGGAGGACTGGGACAAGGCCGTAGCCTGGTGGAAGAGCCTGGCGACAGACCCTGGCGCCAAGTTCGACAAGTCTGTCTCGATCCGGGCTGAGGACATTCAGCCGACCGTGACGTGGGGCACCAGCCCCGAGGACGTCTCGGCCATCGGCGGTGTGGTTCCTGCGCCTGAGGACTTTGCCGATGCCTCCAAGCGGGACGCCGTGCGGGTAAGCCTGGACTATATGGGCCTCACGCCTGGCACGAGGCTCACCGAAGTCGAAGTGCAGAACGTATTCATCGGCTCTTGCACCAACAGCCGCATCGAAGACATTCGCGCTGCCGCCGCGGTGCTGAAAGGCCGCAAGAAGGCCGATCACGTGAAATGGGCCATCGTCGTGCCTGGCTCCGGACTGGTGAAGGCGCAGGCCGAGGCAGAGGGCCTCGACAAGATCATCATCGATGCCGGCCTGGAATGGCGCGAACCCGGCTGCTCGGCATGCCTCGCCATGAACCCCGACAAAGTGCCCGCCGGTGAACGCTGCGCATCCACCAGCAACCGCAACTTCACGGGCCGCCAGGGGCCTGGCAGCCGTACCCATCTGATGAGCCCGGCCATGGCCGCTGCCGCCGCGGTTACCGGCCGGCTCACGGACGTGCGCGAACTGGTAGGATAATCGACATGCAAGACGAGAACGACACCTCCATTGCCTCGCGGGCCGCGATCGCAGCCGGGGCCGCGATCGGTTCGGCCGCCATCGCCGCGGCGCTGCTCTACGCGAAGCGGCGCAAGGAGAAGAAGGCAGCCTCCGCTCTGCCCCCGCCCACCAGCACTGCCGCCCACTTTCCGGCTGAGACCGACTGATGGAGCCGATTTCCCACGTCGCGGGACGAGCGATCCCGTTCGGACGGAAGAACGTCGACACGGACGTCATCATCCCCGCACACTGGCTCAAGACCATCACGCGCGAGGGCCTTGGCCGCGGTGCCTTCGAAGCCGTGCGTAAAGAGCCGGACAACGTCTTCGATAACCCCGAGTATGCGTCTGCGCCGATCCTGATCGCTGGCGACAACTTCGGCTGCGGCTCAAGCCGGGAGCATGCCGCCTGGGCCCTGCTGGACATGGGCGTAACATGCGTGATTGCGCCGAGTTTCTCGGACATCTTTTCCGGAAACGCCTTCAAGAACGGCATCCTCACTGTCGTCCTGCCTCAGGAGGCGGTGGACCGCCTGCTCGAAGTCGCAAAGACCGATCCCATAGATGTGGACCTCGAAACGCAGAGCGTCACCACGCCCTTTCAGGACCGCTTCGTTTTCGAAATCGACGCTTTCCGAAAGCACTGCCTGCTGGAGGGGCTGGACGAGGTCGGCCTGACCATGGCGCAGGCCAGTACTATCCACGCGTACGAGACCAGAGCGCGTGCAGAACTGCCATTTTTGGCCAGAACTGCACAAAGCAGCCTCTAAGCACCAATTCCTTAGTTGAACGCAGCAAGCCCTCGCCCTATCGCGATGCTTGCCAATTTCCTCGCAGAGGTAGCTTCATGACGACTTTCGACGACCGCGAGCGCGCCGAAGAGGCCAAGTTCGCCCATGATGCCGATATGCAGTTCCGCATCCAGGCGCGGCGCAACCGCCTTCTGGGCGAATGGGCCGCAGAGCGCATGAACCTGTCTACCGCGGAGCGTGAGGCTTATGCCAAGGCGGTTGTGCAGGCCGACTTTGAAGAAGCCGGAGACGAGGACGTCGTGCGCAAATTGCTAGGCGATCTGACCAGCGCGGGCGTCGACATCGACGAGGCGGAGGTGCGCGCAGCTCTGGAAAACAAGCAGGTCGAGGCCCGGCGCGCGCTCATCGGCGAAGCCTGACCACCCGCGAAAGCAAGGACACCGATATGGCCATGCCAGCCCAGGAGATCGAGCAGCTGATCCGCACCGCTTTGCCCGATGCTCAGGTGACGATCACCGACCTTGCGGGCGACGGGGACCACTATGCCGCACATGTCGTCTCGTCCGCGTTCACGGGAAAGACCCGCGTGGCTCAGCACAAGATGGTCTACGAAGCCTTGGGCGGCCGCATGGGGGGTGAGCTCCATGCCTTGCAACTCACCACCGCTGTTCCCAACTGAAGACGCATATCCATTCCTCCCGGCTCGTCCGCCGGGCGCACAAAGGTTTTCGTAATGTCAGACGTCAACACCCGCATCGGCGACATCGTCAACTCCAATGACGTCGTCCTGTTCATGAAGGGCACGCCGCTCTTCCCCCAGTGCGGCTTCTCCAGCCGTGCCGTTGCGATCCTCGATCATCTCGGGGTGGCGTATGAGAGTGTCGACGTGCTGCAGGACATGGAAATCCGGCAGAGCATCAAGACCTACTCCGATTGGCCGACAATCCCGCAGCTTTACGTGAAGGGTGAATTTGTCGGCGGCAGCGACATCATGATGGAGATGTACGAGGCCGGTGAACTTAAGCAGCTGATGACGCAGTCGGGCGTCGCCAGTGCAGCCTGATTTTCGCCATCGCGTGATTTTCGCCATCGGAGGCGGCTGCTTGCCTCCTGTGATGGGCTGACTTCCTGGGAGCCGCGCGCGCGACCGCGCTTGGTTAGAGATCGCGGGCCCACTCTTCGCCACGCGCCTTTTGGCTTGTCAGCGAACCAGAGTCCGGGGAGGCGGAACCGGGAGACTAGCCGGCTCCGCCTCTATTGAGACGTACCCATGGTACGCAAAGTACATTGCACGTGTCGTGCCAACTTCTTGAAACGCCTACTTTTCTGCGACTTTACCAAAGGCCGCTTATGATCGGCAGCTCACAAGTGTAAAGTGCGCCGACACAGCCGAGACGGCCCCACGCACCTTGCTGCTTGCCTGAACGCAGCCGAGCGGCAAGAGTACAAAAATGTCCAGTTACCCTGCCGATGGGCCAATGCCGCCGGACGGCCCCGAAGTCATTCCCGCCGCGACTGTCGTGATCTTCCGCCGGAGCGAAAGCGGGCCGCCACAGTTGCTGATGGTCCAGCGTTCGCGCGAGATGCGGTTTGCGGGAGGCGCTGCCGTCTTTCCGGGCGGCAAAGTCGACCCTGAAGACCGGCAGTTGGCCGCCAGGCTTTTCCCCGAAGCCGATGCGGAGATCACCGCAGCCCGCGTTGCCGCGATCCGAGAGACGTTGGAAGAGACAGGCCTTGCCATCGGCGTGCGGGAGCGAGTTTCCGCCGCACAAGCCCGGGAAGCTCGCGGGGTCCTTCTTGAGCAAGGCCAACTGGCGCCAGTGCTTGAGGCTTTCGGCTGGACAATCGAGCCCGAGAAACTCACGCTCTATGCCCACTGGTGCCCGCCCTTCGCGCGCGCATTCGACACCCGCTTCTTCGTCACTGATCTCGGGACAGGCGACGTAGAGATCACCGTCGATGAAACCGAAAACACGCACCTGTTCTGGGCCAGCGCATCGGCAGCGCTGCAGATGGCGGAGGAAGGGCAGATCAGTGTGATCTTCCCGACACTGCGCAATCTGGAGCGGCTGGCGCAATTTCAAACCTTTGAGGCAGCCCTGCAGGACATCGCCCGGCATCCGGTACGCCGGATATGCCCGACGCGTGTAGAACGCGAAGGCGAGGTTTGGCTGGAGATAGCAGAAGGGCACGGCTACCCAGTTCTTGGGCAGCCGCTCGCATCGGCTAAGCGGGGCTGAGAGCGACCGCCCGCTGCCCCCTCCCCGCAGCCAGCATAGCCATGGCAAAGGCCGCGATGTAGAAGCAGATGACGGATATAACGACGACGGCATAGCCGCCGGTCATCCTGGCAGCCACACCCGTGCCGATCACGGCAAGGACCATGATCGGCAGTGTAACCGTAGCCGACATTCCGTAGGCGCGGCTGAAGCTCTCCTGCCCGAAGACCTCGCCGATGGCCTTGCTGAGAGCGGGAACCGATCCTGCCCCATGCAATCCGATCAGGCCAATCACCACCGCCAGGCCAGCAAAGGGGAGATCGAGCAGGAGCAGCGCCCACAACGCGGCACTGTCGAAGGCCAGAAGCGCAATCGTCCGGGCGCCGCCCAGCTTGTCCGAGATCCAGCCAAAGAGCACGAAGCCGCCGATCCCCGCGAGTGCCATCACAGAGGCTAGCGCTGCGCCTTGGCCGCGCGTGAAGCCCCACGTCTCTGCCATGGTTACGAGATGCACACCCAGCAGGATGGAACTGGTGTTCGGCGCTGCAATGGCAATCGCGAGCATCCAGAACACCGCTGCGCCTACGATGGTGCCCAGACTTGCCCCGCCAGCGGCCGAGGGCTTCGCTGCCCGTCCCGCCTCGACGCGATGATGATCGGGCGGATAATCCTGCAGCAGCAGCGCCGCAGGAAGCAGCGTAAGCAGTGCGAACGCGGCAAGCGCGTAGAAGGTCACGTTCAGCCCGTACGTTTCTATCAGCCAGTTGCTGGCTACCGGCATGATGGCCACGACCACCGACATGTGGGTCAGGCCGATCGCAAGCCCTCGGTGGCGGGTGAACCATCGCGTCACCAAAGTCGGAGGCAGCACCGCGCCACCGATCGCCATGGCGGGTCCGAGGCAGGCACCGTAAGCAATCAGATAGACTACGAAGGACTGCGTCGCGCCCAGAAGGAACCAGCCAACCGCCATCGCCACTGCCGAGGCCGCCAGCAACGCTCGCAACGAAAATCGCGCGGCGAGCACTCCCGCGATGGAAGACAGAAGCGCGGAGCCGACAATCACCATCGGCGCCCCGGCGGAGGCGAGTTCTAGCGTCACGCCGAGCCTCTCCGCCATCGGCCTCAGCAAGACGCCTGTCGTGCCGAAAATAGCTCCCACGACCACGTTATGCGCAACAAACGCGATAATTCCCATCCGTACGGCTTGGGGATGATTTGACGGCTGACCGCCGCCTGCCTCTTGCAAGGTCAAGGCCCTCTCCTTTTGGCGCGGTTCGTGACCGCTCTCTGTTTGCACAAGTGTGAGGGTGCCCACCGACGAAAGCCAGCGACTTCTTGCGCCAAGATGGCGGGGCCGAGCGCGTCACTCGGCCCCGCCACGCTCTCGGACCAGACCCGAGAGCCAAGCAGCAGGCGCCCATGAGGGCAGGCGCCGCTCGCTACGCCCTATGCTCCTGACCAGCGGGCTCGGCAGCTTGGAGGATGCCGCGCGCTGCCGCTCAGCTTTCGCGGCGGCTCACACGACGAGAGGAAGGGAGGGGGGATTCTCGCCGCGGGATCGGAGAACCTGCAATGGGTGCCCGATATTGCGCTGTTCGTGCAGTCCCGGTCTTGGGGGACAAGCCGCCATGCGCGGCGCTAAACCTCAGCGGAGCCGGCCAGCGCCTTATCCCCAGACCACTCCGGGTCCGGCTCTGGTGCCGGACGGAAAAACCCCGTGTACAGATGACCGGCAAGCACGGAGTGCAGCACCGCCGACGTGCGATCCGAAACCCCCAGCTTGCGGAATGCACGTCGCACGTAGCTGTCTACCGTCTCCGCCGAAATACCCAGAATCTCCGCGATGACCGAGTTGCTCTTACCCATCGCGATCCAGTAAACGACGTCCAGCTCCCGCTCCGAAAGGTGTACGTCGGACGACTTCATGCTGTCGATCAGTTCACAGTACCGCAAGAACGACATTTGCGCGACAGCGTGGGCATTTGCGACCGTCTCATCCGTAGCGCGTAGACCATCTGGCGCCGGAAGCCCGACGAACCCCGTCCTCGCGCCCGGACCATAAGTCGGAAGAGCCAGGCCTTCCTCAAAGCCGAGCTCAGCCGCGAAGCTGTAGAACGCCGCCTGCTGCCGCCCTGATGGTTCGACCTGCCGTGCCTCGCTCCACCGCAAAGGTCGCCCGATCCGCAACGCTACGTCCGGCAGAGGATCCTCGAATCGCAGGCGTTCAGGGTAGGCCTGAGACCACTGCGCAGGCATGTTGTTCGCAGAGTGGACCCGCCCGAAACGTCGGTCAGACGTTATCGGAGTAACAAAATAAGCCGACGGGTACCCGCAACCGGCGAAAGCGGTCATCGTCACTCCCCGCAGAGCAACAACCGATTGTGCCGCGCGGATTTCCGCGAGGCCCGTGCGAACATGCATTTGCGACTCCTGCAACGCTTAGCGCGCTGCCGGCCGAAGCATACGAGCTTCGGTGGGTGCAGGCAAACTTGCAGCCTGACTCCGGGACTTGAATCGAAGACAAGGACAAGCCCGCACTACAGCCGCTCGCCCCCGGTCCTTCGGGGAATGACCCTTGCTATTGGCTGCACGGCGGCCCAGCAAGGATGACAACTGCAGAAGAGGTAAGATGATGCGGATCTTGGTAACTCTGATCGCGCTTGCGACTGCGCTCCCCTGCCAGGCCCAGTCGGCACCTCCACGCCAGTTGGACGGGCCGCCGGGCGGCCGCTCGGGCCCACCAGCCGACGAACTCACAGTCACAATCGGTGTCGCGCCGGTTCTCAGCCCCGTGTGGATGGGATCGCGGGACATGGCGCTTTCAATCTATCCCGACCTTCGGCTGAACTACGGCGATGTCCTGTTCGCCTCGGTGCCAGAGGGTCTGGGCTGGAACGCGGTCAACACGGACGGTTGGCGCGCTGGACCGTTGGCCAAGATACGCTTCGGACGCGACGAAGAAGAGGGGGGCTCCCCCTTCCTTATTGCAGGCAGCAGCGATGCCCTGATCGGCATGGGGGACGTCGACGCCACAGCAGAGGTCGGCGGTTTTATTGAAAAGAGGTTCGGAGACCGCCAGCAATGGCGTGCACGTGTGGAAGTACGGCGCGGCTTTGGCGGACACGAGGGTGTCGTCGGCGATGGATCACTGAGCTATCAGACACGCTTCGGGCGCACCATAGCCAGCTTCGGACCCCGCGCGACCGTTGCGAGTTCCGACTTCATGCAGACCTTTTTCGGGATCGATGACGGCCAGGCGGCGCGAACCGGGCTTGCCAGGTATGATGCGAAAGGCGGCCTGCTTTCGTATGGCGTGGGCGGGAGCGCGATACACCCCCTCAATCGGCGAAGTGCCCTGACCCTCTTCACCAGTCTTGAGCGCCTTGGCGAACAGGCCGCGGACTCACCGCTTGTGGAAGAGCGGGGACGGCGCACACAGTTCACCATCGGCCTGGGATATGGTTTCCGCTTCAGCCTCTAGGGCCGGGGCGTTTAGCCAAACCAATGTGAGAGGCCGCCGCGGCGCAGCCCCAGCACGGTAGCAACGATCACGAGCAAGGCGGCGATCCCAGCGGCAGCCGCCACGGCTCCCGCTTGTGGCCCTCCTACGGCGTAAATGGCGGATAAGGCCCACAGGAACACGAGCGCATAGGGCGGATTACCCCGGCCCCGTATGAGTGCCAGCGAAGCGATTACTCCTCCGACGACAACAACCGCCGCCGCAATCAGGGGGGCGGCCTCGCCGGCCTCGACGCCATGGAAGCGCAGCGACGCCGCGATGTTGACGATCGAAGCGGCAGTGAGCCAACTCGCCAGCGCGGCAAGCGGCAGGATCGCGCACCAGCGTTCACCAGCACTGAACGGCGCGTTCCACGCCGCCAGACGACGATAGATCGTCAGCAGGCAGGCGAGCGTAAACAAGATGATCGCGCTGGAGATGACGCTCAGGCCAAAGACCTGCGTGTAAGCCGCCCATACCGCATTTCCCGCGAAGGCGCCGGCTGCGGGCCAGCGCAACCTTGCGAGCAGCGGGTTTGCCCGTTGTGCGGGCAGCGCCTGATATACAGCGAACACGATGGAACCGGTATAGAGTGCGCCCCAGATCGAGAAGGCCCAGCCCGCAGGCGTGATCAAAGTCCGCACGCTATCGGACCGTTCCCCAATCGAGCGTCCGAGGCCCAGCTCCGGCAGCATCGGAGTCAGGATCTGCAGCACCGCAAAAACTATGACGGCAATGCGGGCAAGCGCTCCGCCGCTCTGATCCCTGGTCGAGTAGGTCGTCATATGCTCCAAACCCTCGGAACCTTGATCGGTTGCCTTCCCAAGCCCGAGGCCTTCCCATGCTGAGAGGTTCACATCGTGCACGCAGGATGCAAGACGCCGCACCGGATCGGCTCTGCCCTGCAGCAGCCAGGATTTTGGTGTATGGCGCAGACCATGACCACTACTCTGCCAAGACGTCGATTTGTCATGGGACTTGGGCTCGCCACCGGGGCCGCGGCTGCCCCCCTGCGCGCGACCCAACCCGCTGTTCTCCCGGCGATTCCGGAGACCTGCGCTCCGCTGACAGGCCTGACTTTCACCGCTCCCGAGCAGCAGCAGATGCTGGGTGTCGTGGATGAGATCGTGGATCGCGCACGCGCTTTGGCGCGGATGCGCTTCGCCAATGAGCTGCCGCCTGCAGAGTTGTTCGACCCGCGCCTACCTGGCTGGCAGCGCGAGCCGGACGGCGCTTTGGCAGAGCCTGCTCCGCCCTTGCCTTCCTTGTCTTCCTTGCCTTCGACAGCAGACGAGATCGCTTTCTCGCCTGCATGGCAGCTTGCCGCATGGCTCCGAACGGGCAAGCTCAAGTCGCGGACGCTCACTGACATTTACCTGGACCGAATAGCGGCTCATGCGGACCGGCTCCAGTGCATCGCCACGCTCCTGCCCGATGCTGCTCGTCGAGAGGCAGACGCTTGCGACCGTGACCTGGCGCGTGGGCGCCTTCGTGGCTCGCTGCACGGATTGCCCTATGGCCTCAAAGACCTCATCGATACGGCCGGCGTGGAGACTGCCTGGGGCGCGGAGCCTTACCGCGGGCGCGTTCCGGCGGCAGATGCGACCATCGTAAGGCGTTTGCGCGAAGAAGGCGCCATCCTGCTCGCCAAGACGAGCCTTGGGGCCATTGCTTATGGCGACATCTGGTACGGCGGGCGCACGCGCAATCCCTGGAACGTGGCGGAAGGATCATCGGGATCTTCAGCCGGGAGCGCAGCAGCAGTTGCAGCCGGGCTATGCGCGTTTGCGATCGGCACCGAGACGATGGGCTCAATCGTGTCGCCAGCGGCGCGATGCGGCGCTGTTGGGTTGCGCCCAACTTTCGGCCGCGTGCCACGCACCGGCGCCATGGCGCTGTGCTGGTCGCTCGACAAGGTCGGCGTGCTGGCCCGCGATCCGCTCGACGCCGCGATGAGCCTTGCGGTGCTGCACGGACCCGATGGCGCGGACCCTTGCGCGATCGCAGAACCGCTTGGGCTTGTTCCCCGTATCTCTCCGCAGGACATAAGGATCGGCTATCGGCCCGAATGGTTCACAGCAGGCACTGAGGCAGACCGCGCGGCGCTTTCGGCTGCCCGGGAGGCGGGCTTCGACTTGCGTGAGATCGAGATGCCCGATGTAGACCTCGCCGGCTTGGGCGGTATCGTCGTGCTTGAGGCAGCCGCCGCATTCCAGGAACTCACCGCAAGCGGCCGCGATGACCTCCTGACGTGGCAGGACGACATCGCCTGGCCGAACAGCTGGCGTTCAGCGCAGTTTGAGACGGCAGTGAACTACATCCAGGCTCAACGGCTCCGGCGCCGGCTTATGATCGAGTTTGCGCAGACCATGGCCGGAGTGGACATGATCCTGCACCCCAACGACGCTGGCGGACTTCTCGCTATCGGCAATCACTGCGGCTATCCCGCCTTGTGCATGCCCGTAGGAATGCTGGAACAGCCGACCCGCCAGGGCTTCACGAGCTATGTGCCGCCCGCCGATTTGCCAAGGGGTGCGGTCCTGAAGCCGGTACCGTTCAGCATCACACTTACGGGCAGACTCTTTGACGAGCCGCGCCTTATTGCTGCGGGGCGCCGTTTGGCAGAGGCCATAGGGTTGCCCAGCCTTCGCCCGCTCCTGTAGTCGCTAGTGCGCGCCGTGGTCGTCATCCGCCACGGAGGCATCCGCGCTCAATTCCTGCTTGGCCTTGCGGCTCGGAAGACGGGTGAACCCGCTGACATCGCTCATCGGATCGAAGTCCCGCTCAATCTGCACGGGACTGGCAACGTAAGCCGTCACCAGTTCGGCTACGGAGCGCAGCGCGTGTACATGGATCCGTTCATAACCGTGGCTGGCATCGATGCCGAAGGTGATCAGCCCAGTGCGGACATCGGCACCGGACTCCAGCGCGCTGGCTGAATCGGAGCGGTAATAGCGGAACACGTCCTTCTGGTAGCGGATGTCGTTCTCTTCGCAGAGGTGTGCCAGCTTCTTGCACAGATGATAGTCGAACGGGCCGGTCTGGTCAGCCATCGCCAGTGTCACGCCGAATTCGTCGCTGTTCTGACCGGGCGCCGTGGTGCCGTTGTCGATTGCCACCAGAGACGCCACTTCCGGCAAGAGGATGGAAGACGCACCGACCCCCACCTCCTCGGCAATAGTGAAGAGAAAGTGGACGTCGACCAGCGTTTCATGCCCCTGCTTCTGCAGTGCCTGGATAGCCGCCAGCATGATGGCCACCCCAGCCTTGTCGTCCAGATGTCGCGAGACGATGTACCCGTTCTCCAGGAACTCCGTCTCCGGGTCTATGGAGATGATGTCGCCGATCTCGATGCCTAGCTTGCGCAGTTCGGGCAGACCACGTGCATAGGCGTCGACACGCACCTCAACATTGTCCCAGGCGACCGGCTGAGTGTCGATTTCCTCGTTGAAGGTGTGTCCCGATGCCTTCAGCGGCAGGATCGAACCACGATATGTGCCCTTCTCCGAGAAGATCGTGCAGCGCGCGCCCTCTGCAAAACGCGAAGACCAGTGCCCGATCGGCACGATGGCCAGACGCCCGTTCTCCTTTAGCGCCTTCACCTGGGCGCCCAGTGTGTCGACATGGCTGACGATGGCGCGCGCACCGCGAGGATCCTTGCCCCTGCGGATGGCTCGGATCGCTCCGCGGCGAGTGAGCTCTGCGTCGAGGCCCATGCTTGCCAACTCGGAGGTGACGAGGCGCACGACGTTGTCCGTAAAGCCGGTCGGACTCGGGGTTCGCAGCAGCTTGCCGAGAATATGAACTAGATAGTCGGTGTCGATCGTCAGTCTACTCACGGCTTCTTCTCAAGCGGCTTGAGGCCACTGCGCATGTTGCGCACCTCTGTTGGCATCGACAACGGAAAGAGCAGATCCACGAAGCGCTGCGCCGTTGGCTGCGGTTCGTGGTTGGCGAGCCCGGGACGTTCGTTCGCTTCGATGAACACATAGTCGGGCGCGGACGGGCTCTTGACCATGAAGTCTATGCCGACGACCGGGATGTCGATCGATCGAGCGGATGCGACGGCTGCCTCGACAAGTTCAGGATGCACGCGATCCGTCACATCGTGGATTGTGCCTCCGGTGTGCAGGTTCGCGGTCTTGCGGACCTGCAGTTCCTGGCCTTCGGGCAGGACGTCATCCATCGAAAAGCCCGCCAGGCGGACGATACGCACAGTCTCTGCATCCATCGGGATGCGCGATTCTCCACCCGTGGCCGCCATACGCCGCCGGCTCTGCGACTCGATGAGCCGGGCAATGCTGCTGGTGCCGTCGCCCGTGACCGCCGCAGGCTTGCGGACCGCCGCCGCGACAAGCTTGAAGTTGATGACGACCAGCCGCAGGTCCTGGCCTTCGAAATACTCCTCGAGAAGAACCGTGCTCGACATGCGCTGAGCACTGGCGATGGCATTTTCGACGTCCTCGACCGTCCGCAGATCCACCGAGATACCGCGCCCCTGCTCACCGTGGGCCGGCTTCACCACAGCCGCCTCATTGCGCGCCAGGAACTGTGCGATCTGCTCACGCGAGCCATCCCACTGCACCTGATCGGGAACCCGCACGCCCGCTTCTGCGACGACGCGGCGCGAGATCTCCTTGTTGTCGCAGATGGACATGGCGACGGCACTGGTCAGTTCCGACAGGCTTTCGCGGCACACGACCGTTCGCCCGCCCAGAGACAGCCGGAATATGCCGCTTTCCTCGTCTATGATCTCGACGTGGATGCCGCGTCGCCGCGCCTCGTTGATGATGATGAGCGCGTAGACGTTCAGGTTCGCGCCCACCTCGGGACCCGTAAAGAGCTTTTCATTGATCGTGTTCTTGCGCTTCACCGTGAAGCTCTGGATCTGCTTGAAGCCGAGCTTCTCATAAAGGCCGATCGCCTGTGTATTGTCGTGCAGCACGGTCAGGTCGAGGTACTCGGCGCCGCGCTCCCAAAACCGCTCCGCCAAGGCGCGCGTCAACGCCGTTCCAATGCCCGATTGCCGTGCCTGCGGATCAACGGCGAGACACCAAAGTGAGCAGCCCTTGTCATCACTCCCAAGGTAGTGACCGTGGTCGACGCCCATGACCACGCCTACGACTTCCCCGTCCTGAGGGTCGGTCGCCACCAGAACAATCAGGCCTGCGGCTTCCAGGTCGCTCTCGAAGAACTCGGGGCGGATCACCACCATGTTGCGCGCGGCAAAAATGCGATTCGCGCTTTCCACGTCCTGACCCGGATTGATGTCCCTCACCGTGACGGAAGGGCGTTCATCCGAAGCCTCATAGTCCGACCTGTTCAGGCGGAAGGTGTGCGACGGGTCGAGAAACAGTTCCTGCGGCGCATTCGCCAGGAGGACATGCGGATTGATCACGTAGATCCCGATGTCCCGACAGTCCTTCTCCTCCTCACGCAGCGCTTCCGCGAAATCCTGCGCATTATCGAAGCTGTTGCCGAAGATAATGCGCCCCCACCCGCAATCGGCGGCGGCGTTCCTCTTCACGGCGGGCTGCGGCATCACCGCGAGGTCCTGGCTCATGGTCTCAGACCCCTTGCGCCTGCAGCCACATCTCGATCAGCCCCGCTTGCCACAGCTCGGACCCTTGCAAAGGCGTGATGTGGCTCGCTGGATCGGCGTAGAGCTTGTCCAGCCACTCCTGCCGGAACAGTCCCCGTTCCCGAGCGGCCTGACTGGACAGCGCGTCGCGCACAAGGTCGAGATAGGGCCCGGATATGTATTTGAGCTGCGGGACCGGGAAATAGCCCTTCTTCCGGTCGATCACCTCATGAGGGACGACCAGCCGTGCCGCATCCTTCAGCACGCCTTTTCCATTGTCGTTTAGCTTGAACTCAGGCGGGATCGACGCCGCAAGCTCCGCCAGTTCGTGATCGAGGAACGGCACCCGCGCCTCCAATCCCCACGCCATCGTCATGTTGTCGACCCGCTTGACCGGGTCGTCCACCAGCATGACCTGGCTGTCCAGGCGCAACGCTCGATCTACCGGCGTGTCAGTTCCCTCGGCCAGCAGATGGGCCGAGACGAGCTCGCGGCTCACATCGCTATCCGCAAGCCATTCCGGGGCGAGCTGTGAGGCAAGGGTCGCGTGATTGCGGTCGAAAAATGCAGCTGCATAGTCGTCGACCACCGAATCCGATCCGGCCACCTTGGGGTACCAGTGGTAGCCTGCGAAGATCTCGTCCGCACCCTGGCCGGACTGCACCACCTTGATGTGCTTGGACACCTCACGGCTCAGAAGATAGAACCCGATGTTGTCATAGCTCACCATCGGTTCGGACATCGCAGCTATCGTTCCTGGCAGGTTCTCCATCAGTTCGGAGGACGGAACGAAGATCTTTTGATGATTGGTGGCGAAGTGCTGTGCGATCAGGTCCGAATAGACGAACTCGTCGCCCTTCTCGCCGTTCGCTTCCTCGAACCCGATGGAGAACGTCATCAGGCCCGTCTGCCCCTGCTCGGCGAGCAGGCCGACGATCACGCTCGAATCCACTCCTCCCGACAGCAGAACGCCAACCGGCACGTCAGCGACCATGCGGCGCTTCACCGCCAGTTTCAGAGCGTCGAGCACCCGATCCCGCCAGTCCTCACGGCTGAGCCCCGCATCCTCGGGACGCCGAACATGAGGCGGGTTCCAGTAACGCCACTCCTTGTATTCGCCATTCGCTTCATAACGCCGCACGGTCGCTGGGGGGAGCTTGCGCACGCCGTTCAACAGCGTCCTCGGCGGAGGGACGACAGCGTGGAAGGTCATATAGTTGTGCAGCGCGGCACGATCGATCGTCGTGTCCACATCGCCGCCAGCGACGATCGCCGGGAGTGTCGAAGCGAAACGGAGGCGCTGGCCGGAGACGCTGTAGTACAGCGGCTTGATACCAAAGCGGTCCCGCGCCATGGTGACGACGCCCGTGTCACGCTCGACGATCACAAATGCGAACATGCCATGGAAGCGCTCGACGCAATCGGCTCCCCAAGCATGATAAGCCTTGAGGATTACCTCGGTGTCACCATGGGAGAAGAACGAATAGCCGAGTGTTGCGAGCTCCTCGCGCAGCTCCGGATAGTTGTAGATGCAGCCGTTGAAGACGAGCGTCAGCCCGAGCGCGGAGTCGACCATCGGCTGTGCCGCATGGTTCGTAAGATCGATAATCTTGAGCCTGCGATGCGCCAGCGCGACATTGCCCTGCCCGAACACACCCGCACCGTCAGGCCCCCGCGGCGACAGCTTTTCCGCCATCCGGCTAACGGCAAGAGAGTCCGCAGCGGCACCGTCGAAACGGATTTCACCAGCAAGGCCGCACATATCAGCGATGCACCGGCGAGCAACAACACGAAGCAGGAAAGTTAAGCGACAGCGGCAAGCAAGCGGGTATGACGGCCTCCCTGAAAGATTTTCGATCGGTCTTCAGGAACTAAAATGGCCGAAGCCACGAATGGCTCCCAAGCAGCCCCACTTTCGCCACCAGCACATGCATGTTCATTCGAATGCGAGCTGGTAGACGCTGCCCCAGGTGCCTACGCCCCGATTGATCTGGCTGCTGATGGGCTCAGTTAAACTCAGCCCGAACATAGACCGCTGCCTAGCAGGCAAGCCATCCCAGATAACGCGCTGACTGGAAGCCTCTGGATCGTTCCGGAGGGATAAAAATGGTGCCCAGAAGAGGACTCGATATCAGCCAATATTTCCTTGTAGAGCAGCCATTTGGACCCTTCTCTTAGCCTTGGTACCCGCACGGATACCCTCCTAGCATCGGCTGAGAAGATTTGAGTCCCTAGAGCGGCGGCATCACGTCGGACGAGCAGCGATTCGGCCCTGCGCGTTCCAATGGGTGCGAGCTGTCTGATCGTTAGTCCGGAGACCATCTCGTAGTCAGGCTTGCCGACATGGCGGACTAAAGCAAATCACCGACAGGCGACCTGAAAGCCGCCAATGAATCACAGCGGTGCTGTCAGTCTAACGCGAACCGCTCTCCACAAGATGCACCCGGGTCTTTGAAGGACGCAGGCTAGCTCGCGATGATCTGCCACTCAGCCAAGGCGGCTGAGCGACGTTCCTTGAAGGTCTGTCGATCAACGAGGTGGCGTTCTAGACTGAAGTGGTTGTGGACGTTGGGATGAACCGAGGCGAACTTCTGCAGCGTCTTCATTCGCCTGAAGCGGAACATCGCACGCTCGCGTCGTCGGAATGGCAGATGCGAGTTCTCGACCCTGTTCTTGGCCCAGCGGCCGATCTCCTGCTTCTCGGCATTGCCTAGCTCGTTCATCGCGGCGCGATACGAGCGCAGCCCATCGGTGGTGATCGCATGAGGCGAACCGTGGCGTTTGAGGGCCTTCTGCATGAAGGTCAGCGCCGCCTGATTGTCGCGCGCCTTGGTGATGAAGCTCTCGAGCACTTCACCTTCGTGATGGACTGCTTGCCACAGGTAGACCATCTCTCCGTTGAGCTTCACATTCATCTCGTCCAGATGCCATCGCCAATGGCGGAACCCACGCATGCCGCTTACACCTGACGGCGGATCCCGCCGGCAAACATCGGTCCGAACCTGTTCCACCAAAGCCGCACCGTCTCATGGCAGATGTCGATCCCGCGCTCGAACAGCAGATCCTCGACATTGCGCAGGCTGAGCGGAAGCGGACATACATCAGCACCACAAGCCGGATCACCTCCGGCGACGAGTTGAAGTACCAGGACGGACAGACAGGCTTGCGAGGACGAGGCATCCACCTGCCCTACCCTGCCCCCCTTACCAACAGGTGCATTTGGTTTGACAGTGCCAGACAGTCCCAAGAGTTCGCCTCCGGCATACTCATGGTTGTGTCTCGCTCCCGGGAGGGCAACTAAGGAGCCCCGGCGGCAGCCGTACCGGGTATCACCAAGGGCTCGTCACCCGGCTCGGCTTTGGTGCCGAATTTGGGGAAGCTTCCGAGCGAAGCGAACAGAGCGCCGGCAAGCAACATGAGCGGAATAGCAGCCCACATAATGGGTTCGTAGGAATGCGTCCGATCGTAGATCCCGTTGGCAAGCAGTGGGCCAAGCGAAATGCCCAGAGCCATCGCCGCGTTGACGCCGCCGCAAAGCACGCCGAAGGCACGGGCCCCGAAGTGACCGCTGACAAGGCAGATGACCGCCCCGAGGGTGGCCCCGGCCATCAAGCCGTAGATCACTACCGCCACTGTGAACAGTCGAAGGTCGCCGGAGCCGAACAGCAAGCCGACCGGAAGCACGCATGACAGGAACAGCGCGGCAGAGGCCATCACGCGAGCACCGAGCCGGTCGGTCAGGTAGCCGCCGACCACCTTGCCGATCAGAGTCATGACGCCAACCAGCCCTGCCAGAGCCGCGGCAGTGCTGCCATCGAAGCCGCGAAAGTCGAGAATCGGGACAAGGTTTATCGCCAGGGCCGAACTCGCCAGCATGCTCGCCAACACCGCGATGACAACTTTGTAATAAGTCGGCGATGCCAGGCCCTGCCGCGCGGTGAGCCCGGGAAGCGCGCTTTGCGGAGGCGCCTTCGGGGTGTCGGCCGGCGTGGTCGCCGCGAGCTTGAAATTGAACAGCAGCACTACCAGCGGAATCGCCAGTCCACCCCAAATTCCCGCGAGCGCCAGATAGGCGACGCGCCAGCCGTATTGCTCGACGAGGGCGTTCGTGACGATGGGAACCAACGAAGAGCTGATCCCCGCGCCACTCAGCACCACCGCCACGGCAAGCCCTCGCCCCGCCTGAAAGAGGCGCGAGATAGGGGCTAGCCATACGGTGGGCATCGCCGCACCGGCGATCCCGACGAAAATCCATAGCGACCACCACACGGCGTGACTTTCGCTGACCTGCGAAAGCAAAGCCACCGCAGCGCATATTGAACCCGCTGCGGCGATACCGATCCTGCGCGGACCGAACCTATCGACAGCGAGCCCCGCGAAGGCCGCAAAGCACATGCTGACAAGCGCGGCCGCTGATGGTCCAGTCGAAATGCTGGCGCGGCCCCAGCCCATTTCCGCTTCGATCGGGGCCATCATGACCCCGATCGAAGCGAGGGGAAGCGCCGCCAGCGTCATCCCCCCTGCCCCCGCGAGCACGAGACCCCAGTTGTCCCGCCATTCTTGCGCCGCGCCGGTGGTCCTGTCGTCTGTCATCGCGTAACCCTGATGGCTTGGCCTGGTGGAACGGGAGCAAGAGCTTTCTGCGTCTGCGCCGAGGTCAATTGCCGAACCGCCAGCGGAGACGAAGGCCGTAAGTGCGAGGTTCGGCCGGAAGCTGCGAGATAAAACCTTGCCGCGTATTGTCGGAGACCGAGAGGTAGTACTTTTTACCCGTGGCATTGATGACGAACACAGCCGCATCGAACGGGCTGCCGCCGATCCCGGCCCAGTCGAGGTTCAAATTCAGGAAGTCGTATGCGTCCAAAGTGCCGCGCGCCGTCAGGGCGAAAATCTGCTTACCGGTGTAGCTGTAGGTGGCAGAAGCCGTCATCCGGCCCAGGCTCTCGGAGAGCGGCAATTCGTAGGATGCTGTCGCCGTCGCCTTGTACCGGGGCGTCAGCGCCAGCCGACTGCCCTTTACCGCCGACGGCTGGATTATATCGTAGACGCTGCCCGGCGCCGCGACCGGTATAATGATATCCGTCACTTTCGTGTTGAGATAGGCCAGGCTGCCCGACAGGTTAAATCGTTCGAACGGCCGGACTGAAGCCTCGGCCTCGATGCCCCATATCCGCGATCTTCCCGCGTTGACGATGGCCTGCGTGGGCGTCGCGGCGTTGGCACTGCTCAGCAAGCCGACGGCGACCTGCTGATCCTGAAAATTGTTGTAGAATGCCGCTAGGTTGAACGTGCCGCTGACCGCTCCGCGGAAGGCGGTTTTCGCACCCAGCTCATAGGTGTCGACTTGTTCGGGCTCGACCGTCTGGAACGGGGGAGGCGCGAAAGGATTGACCGTCCCCTGGCGGTAGCCACGGCTGTACTTGCCGTAAAGCAGGACGTCCTCGGCGGGATTGTAGTCAAGGCCCACGACCCAGGTGGGTGCCTGGGACTTGACCACCGTCCTCGCGCGGCACTGCTCGGTGTCGGCAATGGGCCCGCCGCCGACCGGCCCGACGCCGGGAAACGTGCAGAAACCGATTGGGACATTCGGCTGCAAGAACCGGTAGGTCGCGTACTTGTTCGACGCCTCGACCCGATCCCAGGTATGGCGCAGGCCAGCGGTGAACTTGAGATTATCTCTCAGGCTGTAGGTCGCCTGACCATACAATCCGTAGTTGTCGTAACGCATCGTCCCGAAACTGGAGATCAGGCTGCCGAGCCCGGGTATGCCCAGGATAGTGCCAAAAACATCGGTGCAGCGAAATGCGTCCTGATCCGGGCAGCTCATCAGGATCGGCGACAACTGGCCGCTTTCGCTCAGCGGGCGGCTGCGCTCCATATAGGCGCCGGCCTGCCAGCTTAGTCGATTGTCGAAGGCGGAGCCGATGAACTGCAGCTCTTCGGTGAAAGTCGATTGGTGGGCATTGGGCTGGCCCTTGGGGGACGACGAGTTGGCGAATGTGGCGCGCAGCCCGGCCAGCGCGCCCGTGTCCGCGATGGGGCCGAACTGCCGTGGAATCAGGAACGACGTGCCGAAGACCTCGACCCGCGTCTCGTTCCGCAATTCGGCATAGCTGACGATGTTGCGGATGGTCAGGTTGTCGCTTGCCTGCCAGTCGGTGCGATTGATCACCTGCCATTGGCGGGCAAGACTCCGAGGGTCAGGCAGGTTGTTCTGGTTGACGTAGAAGCCCTGCCCGGCCTGGCGCGCCACCTGCTGGCAGGCCAGGAGGCCGAAGGGGAACAGGTTGGTGCAGTCGGTCAGCTTTTCGACCGCCCCGTTGTTTTTCGAGCGCGAGGTCGAAAGGATCGTGGTGTTTTCCAGCCCCGGGGCCAGGTCGAGCTCCAGGGTGGCGCGGAGCGCATAGTAGTTGACGTTGCCGAACCTGTCCGGCCCGATCCCGCTGAGATTGCGCAAGTACCCATCGCGCCGCATGGCATCACCGCCGACTCTGAAGCGGATGGCCTCGCTGAACGGGATGTTCAGCACGCCCTGAATTCGCTTCATCTCGAAGTTGCCGTAAGAGCCCTCGAGATAGCCTTCGAACTCGCTTGTCGCGTCGTTGGGCACCAAGAGGACAGCGCCTCCCGTCGTATTCCTGCCGAACAGCGTGCCTTGGGGGCCTTTCAGGACCTGGACGTTCCTCAGGTCGAAGAACGAGCCCGCTCCCGCTCCATCGCCGGCCGAAATCGCGCCGCCACCTCGCGGCGCGACGACATCGGCGAAATAGACGCCCACCGACGGGGTCGTGCGCTGCTCCTGCACGAAGCCTCGGATCGCGAAGGACGTATTGTTCGATCCGAAGCGCTGCGTCGCCGTGAGCGATGGCGTGTAAACCGCCAGATCGGCACCGTTGGTGATATTGCGATTGTCGAGCTGAGCCTGCGAGAAGACGGTCATGGAGATCGGAACGTCCTGAAGGCGCTCTTCCACGCGCCGTGCGGTGACCACGATATCGCCGTCCGTCGCAGGGGCCGCACCATCCTCGAACGAAGAGTGCGGTGCCGCCGACCGCCTCGCCCCTTCGTCCGCTTGCCGCGCCGTTGCTGGCAGCGCGTACCCGACGAGCAGCGCTGTCGATGCGCACAAGATCGGTCCGATCGTTCCCTTAGTCATGCCTCTAGCCCCCTATTGTTTATGTTCTAATTGTTTATGGTTTTTCGGTGTGCGAGGTTCGAGCATTGCTCGGATGCCTGCGACGCCGAGTTTTTCAACGCTGCCCAACGTGTCGAACTCGTCGTCACGAAGCCAGTCGCCCTCGAACATTGGCACGGCGCGTTGTCTCGATTGCGAAACATGGGCGGCTCTAAACACGAATACGGCGGAAGCACTTGTCGCCGGGCGCAAGGGGGGGCGCCGCGGGCAGCGGCGCCGCTCGGCGCCATTGCCCGCGCGTTCTACGAACGTTCGGGAATCAGCCGTTGTCGGGCGGGCTCGTTTCGCCCGCCCAGGCCTCTTGCCGGTCCAGCATAATCTTGGCCGACTTCGCCCTCAGCATCGCCATGTCCCCCGGCACCTTGATGTCGAACGAGTTGGAAGGGCGGATCTCGAGCAGAGCCACGCCTTCTTCGCCTGGCGTGTAGGTGTAGGGCACATTCGCGCCGACGAAGAAGCCGTCGCCCGGTCCGAGCAGCTCCTGCCCCATCCGGATGGAACCGCCGGTGATGTAGTACAGGCAATCGACGTTGTGCGTGTGCCGGGGCAAGGGATAGCCGCTCTTGAACCAGACGTGCACCAGGCTGAGCCCCGGCATGTCGAACAGCACCTGGAGATCATTGCCCGGGTCGATCTGTGCCTTTTCGCCAGACTCCGCCTCGGCCGTGTCCGCAGAAGGGACTTCCCCCGATGTCGGACCATCGAACGTCATCAGATCGCACGGGCGCCCATCGTGCCGCTTGAAGATCCGGAAGCTGATCTTGTGCTCCTCGCTACCGAAAGTATTGCTCATTTCCGTCTCCGATCATTTTGATTCAAAAAAATCCCAGCTTTTTCGCGCTATAGCTGACAAGCAGGTTCTTTGACTGTTGGTAGTGATCCAGCATCATCTTGTGCGTTTCACGGCCGAAGCCCGACTGCTTGTAACCCCCGAATGCGGCATGCGCCGGGTAAGCGTGGTAGCAGTTGGTCCAGACGCGCCCCGCCTGGATCGCTCGACCAAAGCGGTAACAGGTGTCGGCATCGCGGCTCCAGACACCGGCGCCCAGTCCGTATGGCGTGTCGTTTGCCAGGGCGAGTGCCTCGTCATGGTCGCGGAACGTCGTGACCGAGACGACGGGCCCGAATATCTCTTCCTGGAACACGCGCATCCGATTGTGGCCGCGCAAGACCGTAGGCTGCACATAGAAGCCCCCGGCGAGTTCGCCGCCCAGATCGGATACGTTCCCGCCCGCCAGAACTTCAGCGCCCTCGGCACGGCCGATGTTGAAATATTCAAGGATCTTCGCTTGCTGTTCGGCCGAAGCTTGCGCCCCGACCATCGTTGCCTGATCCAGCGGATTTCCCTGCACGATCGCGGCGACCCGCTGAAGGGCCTTTTCCATGAAGCGGTCGTAAAGGCTCTCTTGGATCAGCGCACGCGAGGGACAAGTGCACACTTCGCCCTGGTTGAGCGCGAACATGGCAAAGCCTTCCAGCGCCTTGTCCAGATAATCGTCGTCCTCCCGGGCGACATCCTCGAAAAAGATGTTCGGCGATTTGCCACCCAGTTCCAGCGTCACCGGAATCAGATTCTGGCTGGCATACTGCATGATCAGCCGCCCGGTGCTGGTCTCTCCGGTAAAGGCGATTTTGGCCACCCGGGGCGATGTAGCCAGCGCCTTGCCAGCTTCGAGACCGTATCCGTTCACTACGTTGAGCACGCCCGGCGGCAGCACACCGGCAATGAGTTTGACCAGTTCCATGATCGAGGCAGGGGTCTGCTCGGCGGGCTTGAGGACCACGCAATTGCCTGCCGCAAGCGCCGGCGCCAGCTTCCAACTCGCCATCAGGATCGGAAAGTTCCAGGGGATGATCTGGCCGACCACGCCCAGAGGCTCCTGGAAATGGTAGGCGACGGTTTCCCGGTCGATTTCGGAAATCGAACCTTCCTGCGCGCGAATGCAGCCAGCGAAGTACCGAAAGTGGTCGATGGCCAGCGGTATATCGGCCGCCTTGGTCTCGCGAATCGGCTTGCCGTTGTCCCAGCTTTCCGCTTCCGCGAGCAAGTCGAGGTTGGCTTGCATGATATCGGCGATGCGAAGCAGGACCAGCGACCGTTCGCTGGCCGAAGTCTGCCCCCAGCGTTCCTTGGCGGCGTGGGCACTGTCGAGGGCCAGTTCCACGTCGGCCGCATTGGATCTTGCAACCCGGCAGATCACTTTGCCGGTAATAGGAGACACATTGTCGAAATAGTGCCCTGACGACGGCTTTACCCACTGCCCGCCGATGAAATTGTCATAGGTTTCAGAAAAGGGAGGCTTGAGCCCTTGCAACGTCCTGCTTTCGGTCACGGCAGTGTTCATGTGTTTCCTTCGGGGTTTCAGTTGGGCTTGGCGGCCGTGCCGCGGTTCACGGGGGTCAAGCCGACCCGCTCCATGCGCCGGTAGAATGTCGCCCTACCGATGCCGAGCGCTCGCGCCGCGATGGAGACGTTGCCGCGCGAGCGCGACAGCGCCTGGCGGAGGACCATCCTTTCAGAATCGTCGAACCGGGTCGGCCGGTCGACGCCCAGGATATCGACCACGGGGGATGGCGAATTGATCTGCGCCTGTGAAATCTTGTACTTGCGGCGCGCGGACCGCGTCGCCCCGATCAGGAGATCGTCCTTGTCCACGGCGAGAAGTGCAGAGCCGCGTCCGAGGGGGTCTGGCGCATAGAGGATGCGCGCATCGGCATAGCTCTGGCAGAAGAAATTGCGCTCGATCTGCCGCGCAGCCTCTTGGACAAGGGAAGTGACGAGCGGGATGAAGCTGTCGCGCGAATTGGTCCTGCAGCTTGAGATATCGAGAGCACCGATAAGCTCCCCATTGGGACCGAATACGGGCGCATCGATGCAACTGACGCCAGTGTTGCGGCTTGAGAAGTGCTCGCTTTGGTCCACGCTCAGCGAGCGCCCTTCCACAAGGCAGGTGCCGATACCGTTGGTGCCTTCCGAGGCTTCGCTCCAACTCACCCCTCCCTGCAGGCCTATCGATTCAAACACCTTCTGGTCCCCGGCGGCCGACCGCATGTCCAGCACGATGCCATCAATGTCGGCGAGGATGACGCAGCACCCCGCGCTGCGCACGTTCCCGAACAAAGCTGCGAGCACCGGTTCCGCCGCCGCCAGCAATTCGCCGTTTCGTTCCAGCAAATGTCCCAAGTCGTTGCTATCCAAACGTTCGCGCCGCCTCTGGGTGCCAGGATCCAAACCATGGTGGAGCGCCGAGCGGCACCACGAAGCCGCAATCGACGACGTCGCGGCGCTTTGTCCGCTGCCCACTGTCGCCAGAACCCTGTCCGCGTGGTTTATTGCAGTGTTGTTGATCAACATGCGTTTATCCTCATCCCGGGGCATTGAACCTGTCATCGCCCATGCCGGCAAGCAGCTGGACCACGAGCGAGCGGTCAGTGTCTCGACAGCGAGACAGTTGTTTGACGGGAACGTGGCCGCCGCACGCCCCAGCGCCCTATTCGATGCCTTCTTCCTGCAATGCGCGGATGACCGCCGGCCGGCGAGCGGTCGCATCCATGAATCGCTGGAGATCGGGATAATCGCCCATGTCGATCTTGTTCATCCACCAGCGCGTCGCGACGAAGGCGTAGATGTCCGCGATGGTGAAGGTGTCGCCGACGAGAGTATCCCGGCCGGAAAGCGAAGCGTTCAGGTGCGCGAACCGCGCCGTCACCTGCTCCATGTTCGCCGCCGCATAATCCGCCGCCACGCCCGGGATCGTCAGCCGCATCAGCTTCTGGTGCAGTTCCGTGGTCGCGAAGTGGACCCACTGCAGCACCAGATAGCGTTTGAAATCGCCATGCGACGGGCACAGCGAAGCACTTGCCACATCGGCGATATATTCCAGCACGACCGCGGATTCCGTCAGGACCGCCCCGTCTTCGAGTTCGATCGCCGGCACGTAGCCGATGGGGCTCAGGTCGAAGTAGGAGCGGCCGTCGCTCGTTCTTTTGTCGCCGTAGTGGTCGATCAGGTCGAGCTTGTAGTCGAGGCCCGATTCGGCCAGTGCGATGTGCGCCGTGAGCGCCGTCGAATTCGGCGCATAGTATAGCGTGATCATAAAAACCCTCCAATTCGGTCCCGCCGGGATCAGACTTTGCTGGGAATGCCATCGCGAAGTTCGCAGACGCGGGAGTCCGGCACGCCGTCGAAGCATCCGGCCAATGCCGGACCAAGGCGCGCGACATGCGGCGTTTGCGAATGGCTGTCATAAGCGGCCTTGTCGCGATAGAGATCGATAACGGTGAAATGCAGCGGGTCTTTCAGGTCACGAAACATCTCGAACCGGATGATGCCTTCCTCGGCGGCCGAATGAGGCATGACTTCGTCGAATGCGGCAAGGAAGTCGGCGAGACGATCTTCTTTCACTGTGACGCTAAAAATCGATACGTAGGCATTCTTGATCGCTTCGGGTAATTCGGGCTTCATCTGATCTCTCCTTCATGAACGGCTGGCGGCGGCTTTAAACACCGAACTGTAGCGCCGGCGCCCGCGCCGGATGCGGGGCTACGCCTATTGGTAGCTGTCGAAACCGGAAGGGTTCTAAGGTCCGCCGACCGCAACCGGATGGATTTCGTGGGGTGAAGTCGGCGGCCACGGCGACATCTTGCAGGCGCTCTTCAACGCGCCGGGGAATGACAACGATGTCACGCCGCCTCGCGCCGTCGTCCGGCAATTTGGGGTTTGCCCCGGCGCATCGCGCGTGCGGTTGCAGCGACGACTAAAAGCTCAGCGCAGGTCAGCACGCTGCGAGTTGCGAGTTGCGCGCATATCCCCTCTCCTCAGATTAAGCGCTAGAGCGCCTTTTGTGGGAGTAGCATCGTGGTTCGGTGAACAACTGTCAATCCAGTGAACGTATGTCACCGAAGTTTTTGATCTAGTGGAAACGACTGTCTAACTTGCCCTCGATGGTGCCGCCGAGGGCGGCACGGCAGGTCGGCCAGCGTGCATCATTCTTTTGTAGAACCGCGCCTTAGCAGCGGGAGACCGGCGTACCGGGCAGATACAGTTCACCCATCTTCAGAAATCCGACGAGAGCCTCCGCCGTCAGGTCCATGCCAATATTACGATCGACCTGATCCGTTTCAATGGCATAGGTGATGGCTCCGGTCTCAATCAAAAAGAGCATCATGAAGCATTGCGCTCGGCATTGCTCAACGTGCTGCACTCCATAGCGACCAACCCTGAATCCTTCGAATTTCCTGCCGAGTATTTCTATAACCTTGTTTCTATGACCTACAATCAAGGGAAATCCATCGTTATGGGACCGGAAATATGTAGCTAGAAACTTATTGGAAGATTTCGTCTTTTCCACGAAATCTTCGAACCACGAACGAACGGAATTGAAGCACACGTCATCCAGATTGGCGAGAAGGGCGTATGCGGAGCGATGCCTTTCAAGGTCATCCTCAACGATCGACATAACTATTTCTAATTTTGAACGAAAGTGCTTGTATATGGTCCCACGACTGACGCCTGAAGACTTGGCTATCTCATCCACCGATATGGATTCATATTGTCGCGAAGAAAAAATCTCGCGTGCCGTGTCTTTGATGGCATTCAGCGTGGCATATTTCTGCCTTTCGCGGAGATTCATTGATTGCTCCAAGCCCAACATCACCTTGTGCAATTTCCCGCCTTTGCCGGATATGCAAGTCTAGCCATGGCGCACCGCGCGCCGGAAACAAGGGGCGAATGAGGCGACACGATAGAGCAATAGAGCGGAGGGCGGTCAATCGCACGACTTTCTAGCCATGGATCCCGGGAACGATGAGCACTTTTCCCGCCTGCGCGGAATCCATCTGCATGGCGAAGGCATCGCTGATCTTCGCCAATGGAAAACGATGGGTGACAAGCGCGGAAAGATCGGCCCGGCCGCTCGCCAGAAGGTCGATCGCTTCGTGGAATTCGTCATCATACGTGGCCGAACCGATCACTTCGAGTTCGCGCAACATGACCAGGCGGAGCGGGGCAAGCGGGCAGTCCTGCGGATCGGCGACCAGGGCCAGCCGACCGCGTCGGCGGAGCGACAGCATCGCGGCATCGAGCGATGAGGCGACACCCGCGCAGTCGAACGCCACATCTGCCAAGCCCGATGCAGGGCCGCCATCGCCCGCATCGCTCATGCCGAAGTGGGAGGCGACAAAGTCTGTTGGACTGCCATCAAGGGGATCGTGCACCGCGCTCGCGCCCATCCCGAGAGCCATTTCTCGCCGGTGGGCACTGGGCTCGACCACCAGAACACCATCAATGCCGCGCGCCTTAAGGCCCACCAGGACGCAAATACCGATCGGACCGGCCCCATAGATGACGATGCGCTCCCCCACTTGCGCGCGGGCACGATTGATAGCGTGCAACGCCACGGCAAACGGTTCGATTAAGGCACCGGCCTCGTCGGATACGGTATCGGGCAGCACGAAGACGTTCCGGCCGACATCCACCTCTGGCAACCGCAGATACTCGGCGAATGCGCCCGGCAGGCGGCCGAGCCCAAGGTAGTCCATCATCGGGTTGGCGACGATCCGGTCACCGGCTGCAACACCAGTCACCCGGTTTCCAGCGGCCACCACCGTTCCGGAAAATTCATGTCCCAGAACCGTTCCAGGCACGGGCGAACCCGCCCGAAAGATAGCGAGGTCCGTGCCGCAGATGCCTGCCCTGTTGACCTGGACCACAATATCCTGCGGTTCCGCCTCGGGGATTTCGGCGGTATCGAGTTGTATGCGCCCCGCCTCGTGCAGCCGGCCGACTCGCTGTAGCGGTTTCGTCATTGGACTAGATTACCGATCGGCGGACGTGCGGACAGGCTTGCTACCGTCCCATCCGGCGCAAATCTGCTGGACTGCGCTCATGCCCGTGGCGATGGCCGGCATCAACGCTTCCGAAAGCTCGAAAAGGGCAGCCGCGGGATTACCCGTCTCGAAGTAGGCCAACCGTGGTCCCGCTTCCGGTCGGGATTCCATAACAAGATTGAAGCCCCGTGAAATCGCCCAGCTTCGCGTCCGCTCGTAGTCTTCGCGCCCGGCGAACCAAGAACTGTAGTGATGCAGCCCAGACCGGCCGGCGGACAGGAACTCGGTGTAGGCGCTGGGAACATCATCGACCTGGTGGATAAGCTCGATCTGCATGTCGCCGCTGTAGGCCATCGCCAATGAAACGCACGGCGACTGCGCAGGCTGTCCGCGATAATGGAAATCCGGAAACCGCAGATCGTGGGTGACGAAAAACGGGCCTATGCCCAAGCGGCCGGTCCAGAATTCCAGCGCCTGGTCCATGTCCGTCACGACATGCCCAAGCTGCCGGATTT
The DNA here is from genome assembly GCF_040813635.1 of Novosphingobium rhizovicinum. Classification (NCBI taxonomy): domain Bacteria; kingdom Pseudomonadati; phylum Pseudomonadota; class Alphaproteobacteria; order Sphingomonadales; family Sphingomonadaceae; genus Novosphingobium; species Novosphingobium rhizovicinum. The sequence continues at coordinate 182,630 of NZ_JBFNXR010000031.1, forward strand.
TGCCAAAGTTTTTGTTCACAGAACGATCCTTCCCTGACGGCTGCATCCCGGGGCTAGTACTTGTAACCGATACGAACGCCGTAGGTCCGCGGCTCGCTGAGGATATCGTAGGTCGCCTGACCGTTGGCCGTGGACTGGATACGAAACTGCTTGTCCGTGAGGTTTTCTGCGAACACGCCGATCGAGAGGTTATCTCCCGGGATCGAGTATTGGATCGAAGCCGACGCCTGGATATAGCCCGCCTGGTAGAACCGAGGCTTGCCCGTCTGCGGATCGAACGTTTCGATGGTCGGAGCGTACTTGCTCGAATAGCTGGCGTTGCCGGTCATCACCAATTTCCCCTCGCCGATCGGCACGGTGTAATCGGCGCCGAAGTTGAAGGTCCAGTCGGGTGCGCGCGCCAGCCGCAAGCCCGAGAAGTCCTGCTCGATGTTGCCGACGTTAATGCCGTTCACGACCAACTGGACCGAAGCGTTGGGAAAGCTGCGATACCGGGCATGGGTATAGGCGCCGGCTGCGCGGATGTTGAATGCCTCGGTGATCGCCGCGGAGACGGATGCCTCGGCGCCGTAAATCCGTGCAAGCCCGGCATTGCCCAGGATCGTCACCGGTTGCGGCGTTCCCGGTACGGTCTGCAGCGAACTGACCTGCAGGTCGCGATAGTCGTAGTAGTAAGCGGCGATCTCCGCATGGAATGCCCTGCCAGCGGTCTTCGCACCGACTTCCCAGGCCTTCACCTTTTCCGGATTCACCGGCGTGATGATCGCCAGGGCGTTCTGCCCGATGGTGTTGAACGTGCCGCTCTTGAAGCCCTCACTGTAGGACAGATAAACATTGGTGCGATCGGCCACTTCGTAGCGCAAAGTGGCGCGCGGCGTGACGTCGGAAAACACGGCCCCGGTGCGCGGCGCCAGGGTCCCAGGGCCGGTGATCAGGTTGTAGGTGTATTCGGAAGAGACGGTCTTGCGTTCACGGCTGTAGCGGAGGCCGCCGCCCAGGTAGAGCCCTTCGCCGATCTGCCAGGTGAGGTCGCCGTAAACCGCATAGGCACGCGTGCCCAGGAAAGTCCTTTGCTGGGTGAACAAGACACCGCCGATATAGGCCTCCCCGCGAGGCGTCTTCGACGAGTCCCAAAAATAGTTGCCGCCCACGATAAGGTTGACGACGGGAGTCAATTGTGCGGCGAAATCGATCGCCTGGTTGAAATTCGATCGATTGAAGATCGAGGGGGCTGAAATATAGGCGATCTTGGTGGCGTCGAAATCGAGTTGCTGGCTACCGTGCTGGTGCGCGTAGGCCGTATAGCTGGTTAGCTTGCCCAGGCTGGTGTCCCATTCCAGCTTCAGGTTCCCCTCATCGCCGAATATCTGGAACTTCGGCATCACGTCGACCGAGATCAAGTCGCGCTGGTCGGTCCGCAGCGGCCCAAGCGGTGGTAACGGGATCTGTCCGAGAGATGCTTCGCTCTGCGCGGAGAAAGCCAGCGCACGAGGATCACTTTTGTAATTGTGCACGTAACCCAGGGTGAAACTGAAGTCGTTGCTCAGCTCTCCTTTGAGCTTCGCACGCACTTCGAAGGTCTTGTAGCCCGCCGCATCGACGCCCGAGATGTCGCGGATATAGCCGTCGTTGGTGCGGTAATAGACACTCACGCCGGCCGCAAGCCCTTCGCCGATCGGCGTGCTAGTATAGGCGCGCAGGCGGATGTCGTTGAGGTTGCCATAAGAGGCGCCCATATCCAGCGCGACATCGTTGAAGGAAGGATCGCGGGTGTTGATCAGGATCGCACCGCCCATCGCGTTGCGACCATACAGCGTGCCCTGCGGCCCTTTGAGAACCTGGATATCCGAAATGTTGACAAGGTCGGCGCCGATCGAATTCGGATTCGGCTGGTAGAAGCCGTCGACATAAACGGCGACGTTGTTTTCTTGCCCCGTTCCGACCGCGGAACTGCTGATGCCGCGTATGGTCGGCTGCAGGAAGATACCGGTCCGCTCGATCCGCGTGGCCGGCGATATCTCACCAATATCGTCGAAACGGCTGACGCCGGCGCGAACGAGTGCTTCCTGCGACAGGGCGGTGACCGATACCGGGACGTCTTCGAGCCGTTCGGCCCGGCGCTGCGCGACGACAAGGATTTCTCCGGAAACCGAAGGCTGGTCGGCGGCCTGCGGCGGGGTATCGGCCGATTGCGCAGAGGAAACGCCGGGCATCAACGACACTGCCACCAACGCCAGGGCGGACACGGTTAAGCTGCTGCCACGGTAGATCATCGTCGCTCTCTCCCTTGAGAAACTACGCACTTCTCTCCGGAAGCACTCAAGGGCCGCCATGCTAGGGGGGCGAGACGAGTGTCAACGCTCGAACGAACAGATGGAAAGCGAATGGCTCACTCCCACTGGGCAGGTTGTCTCATATTTGAGAATTGCGCTCGGTTTGGGCCTTTGCTCTTTGTGAGCGGCGTTCAAGCCGCGGGCTGGAAGCAGCAGTCCCGTGCAGCGGAGGACATACGACGATCGCCCGGGACCGACGTCATCTCGCCGCCGGTTCACCACGATCCAAAAAGTGCAACAGCATCCGAGCAGTCAGATCGATCCCGATCTTGAGGTTTGGCCGGGCGGACTTCTCGTGGCAGTTGGTGGCAACCCCTTCGATGATGAAGATCATCATATAGCATTCCGCGCGCTGGATTTCGCGGTCGTCGCGACCCAGAGCGGGGAGATCGAAGCCTGCGAAACGCGCGCCAAGTTTCGGGATGATGCCGTCCCGGTGGCACTCCACCGCCTCCGTCATATAGCCTGCCATCATCGAGCCGGTCCAGAAAAGGCTCAGTGAGACCTTGCGCTTGTCCAACTCGTCTCGGAATGTCGCCAGCCAGTTCCTCGACGACGGGAGACTGACACGTTTAAGTGCCGTCAGCAGTGCATATTGATCGAACTGAAATGCAAGATCCTGACGCACCGGGTCGAACAGCATTTTCTCTTTGCTGCGGAAATAGAGGTATACCGTTGCCGACTGACTCCCGCCAGCTCGGCTATCTCCTCCACTGACGTCGGGAAGAACCCTTTTCGTAAAACACCGAGCGCGCGGCATCCCGGATGCGCGATAGCGTGGAGTTTGTGTGTGTGTGTGTGTCCTCTTCTTGTTCTTGCCGAGCATGGCGCTTGTTACGTCTTGCGGAAGTCATGGTCCGTTCTTGGCGCAGGCGGACTACACCCCGCAAGCACCGGCAACATTCGCGCCGTTCCGGTAAGTCATCCGTCAACCATATGGACGCCTCGAAGAACAGTCTGTTTTGGCATCGCGCGGCGGCCTGAGAAGTGGAGCGGCATGGCGCCCCCCGGTGGTTCTGCAGGATTTCGCCTGATCTCAGGGTCGCCTGAGAGGGCTTGGCGTCGTTATCGCGTCATGCAGGCGCAGTGCGCCCTTCGAGCCAAGCGAGTCGTTGGATGTTATAGACCAGATTGGCCATGCCGATCTTGATCCGAGCTCGGGCCATGCCGATGGTGCGCACAACAAGGCCCATGCGATGCTTCTGACCGGCAAAGACGTGCTCGACGGCCGAGCGCACTGCTGACCGCTTTGCGTTGGCGCGCGCGATGCGCTCCGGCATTGTGCGGCGATGCGGCTTTCGCTGGTGGATGTTGCTGGTGAACATGCCTTTGACGAGGAACGCCTCGTTCTTCTTGGAGCGGTAGGCTGTGTCGGCCCATACGCCTGAGGCGGTGTTGTTAGGGCTGATCAGGGCCGGAAGCCGTGCGCCATCGTGAGCATTGGCGGCGCTGGCGTCCCAGGTGCGGATCAGGCCATGGGTGCGATCTATGCCGATGTGGTTTTTGTACCCGAACATGGTGATGGCCAGGTCGACCGGCTTGAACGCCTTGGGGTCGACGCCGTCCTTCACCTTGGCTTTGGTGTACTTGACGCTCCAGCGGGCATCGCGGTCCTTCTGGCGGAGCTTGGCTGGCTTGTCCTTCCGGCGCTCGGGGATGCGGCCTTCTTTAATGGCTGCTTTCTCCTCCCGAGTGTTGCGCTGCTTCGGCGCCGGCACAACGGTGGCATCGATGATCTGACCACCCATGGCAAGATAGCCGCGGTCCGTGAGCGCGACATCGAAGCGAGCGAAGAGCTTGTCGATCGCCTTGGCTTTCACCAGGCGCTCACGAAACAGCCACACGGTCGTTGCGTCCGGCACCGTGCCGTCCAGGCCAAGGCCCAGGAAGCGCTGGAATGACAGCCGATCCTTGATCTGGAACTCCGTGGCCTCGTCCGACAGCGAGTAGAGGGCCTCCAACACCATGATCTTGAACATCAGGACTGGGTCGAACGGTGGCCGCCCACCCTTGCCACGAGGGCTGCGGCTTAGCGCCGCAACAAGCGGTCCGCGGAACAACTCGAAGTCGACCACTGCCGCCAAACGCTCGAGTGGATCGCCGGCCGCGCACAGCGCCTCATATCGGTCCGAAAGATCGAAGAAACCCGGCTGTCCCGCCATCACCGCCTCCGCTGTTGCGCAGAGACAATGAATCAACTCGGGCGCCTGTGCGCCAGCGGTTTTTCGAGGCGTCCATATTATTGACACTGGTATACCCCAACCATACCGTTCGCAAAAAGAAGAGCCGCCAGGAGAGTGGATATGCTGGACTTCGCCGCACCCCGGGGCCCGACCCTTACGAGCAAAATCGCCGAGACCGATATTGCCGCCTACCGACGGGACGGCGCCGTCGTCTTGCGGAACGTGCTGACCCCCAGCGATCTCGTCATGCTCGAACAAGGTATCGAAGAAGCCTATAGGGCGCCCACCGGCCGGGCATCGCACATGCAGGGGAGCCATGGGCAAGGCCGCACCATGGTCGACCAGTTGCCCAGCCTAGGCAGTCCTTCGCTGCGCGCGTTCCTCGACCTCGGCATCGCGGCTCAGCTGGCCGGGCGGATGATGGGCGTTCCTACCGCCCATTTCGTTCTCGATCAGCTCTTCTACAAAGAGCGTGGACGGGTGCTGCCGACGCCCTGGCATCAGGACACCCCCTTTCTGCGCGTCCGGGGCGACGACATGGCGCGGGTCTGGCTGACCTGCGACCCGTCTCCCGCCGATCTGACGATCGAACTGGTGCGGGGCTCGCACCGCTGGAACGTGGTTTACGACACGGCGATGACCGCGCCGAGCGAATTGCAAACCGTCTCCGAAGGGCAGGACTTCAGCTATTCGGGGATGGGAAGCAGCGCGCTGCCCACTGTCCCGGACATCGCGCGGTATCGGGACAGCTTCGAGATACTCCGGTGGGACGTGTCGCCGGGTGATGCATTGATCTTCAACGGCAACATGCTGCACGGGGCGTCGGGCTGCGACAACCATCCGACGCCGCGCCGTGCCTATGCCAGCATGTGGGGCGGACCAGCACTGCGCCATCACAACCCGCCAGGGGCCAAATCCATGCCTTCCGTCGTGGAAATGAGCGGCGTGCAAATTCCGCACGGCGCGCCCATCGGCACGTTTCCTGAAGCTTTTCCCATCGGCTGGACGAGCGAGCACTGAGTATCTGCCCCGGCAACGGGGCGATTGAGGTAAAAGCCGGCAGTGCCTCATTCCTGGGACAGTTCGCTCCCAGCTGAGCGAGCGCCCGATTGCCCGCCGACGTCTCGTAAGCATAGTGTCCCATAGAAAAATGCATCGGAGACCGCTGGATCCGATGCCGTAAAGCGGGAGATTTGCGATGGCGGATTCGGCAGCCCTGGGTACCCCCGAGGACCAGATACGCAAGGCTCTTGCCGAGTATTGCCATCATACCGACACGGGAGATTACGACCGATGGGTCGGATTGTTCGTCGAGGATGGCGCCTTTCATATGTTCGGCCGATCGCATGTCGGGCATCCCGCTCTGCGCGCCTTCATCGAAGACGATCAGCCGCCGCACAGGCGCGGACTGCACTTGACGACCGACAGCGTGATCGAACTCGAGGGAGGAACAGCAAAGGTCCTCTCCAATTTCATCTTCATCGCATCCGGCGATAGCGCAGCCGTGGTCGTCGCCGCGGGCCGGTATCACGATGTCCTGGTATCCCGGAACGGCCGCTGGCTCTTTCAGGAACGCGAAGCGGTCCTCGTCGGTCCCACGGCCACGCAGAATTGGGGCGCAAAGGGGTTCGAGAACCCGGACATCGTCCCTTGGTTCGCCGTCACCCGGGCAACGCCGGCGGAACGCCGGGGCGGGTACGGGGACAGCGTGCCGGCAGATTGCTGACTGCACCGGCACACCCGAAGGAGTCTCGAAACAATCACATCCCACAGGGAGCTTTGAGTTGATGGGTAGCCGGTTGTTGGGAAAGGTCGCCCTCGTGACGGGTGGTGCACGGGGGATCGGCAAGGAAATCGCATTAGCCCTCATCGCGGAGAGCGCGCTCGTTTTCATCACCGATATCGATGGCGAAGGAGCAAAAGCCACCGCCGCGCTGATTCACGCGGAAAGCGGCTATGCCCACGACGTCGTCGATGAAGCGCAATGGCGCGCGGTCATGGCGAGCGTGATCGAGCGAGCGGGTAGGATCGACATCCTCGTCAACAACGCCGGCGTCGCCGTGGGACACGGGCCCAACGATGTGGAGAATGTGACTCTCGAGACCTGGACACAGATCGTCAACGTCAACGGCTATGGCACTCTGCTGGGGTGCCGGCATGCTCTCGCGGCCATGAAAGAGGCGGACGGCGGCACCATAGTCAACATTGCGTCGATCGTCTCGATCAACGCGACCCCCACGCTCGCGCCGTATGGCTTCAGCAAGGCCGGGGTAGCGCAGTTGACCAAATCCGTCGCCCAACTGGGCGAACCACACGGCGTTCGTTGCAATTCCGTCCATCCCGGCATCATCCGAACAGCGATGATCGAGGAGATCGGCGCTTACCATCTCAGGACGCGGGATGGTTCGTCCGGCCTCGCCAGCGCGCAAAGCCAGGGACGCCCCGTAAGGTTCCAGACGCCGCGTGATGTCGCGATGGGAGTTCTGTTCCTCGCCTCCGACGAGGCGCGCGGCGTAACCGGGGCTCAACTCTTCGTCGACGGCGGAACCACCAGCCTGGGCTGATGAGATTCCTAGCGATTGCGAATCCCACTCTCTCCCAGTGAAAGACTGAACCAGTGAATGCAGAATGCAGTACTTGGGAATACCCTAAGCTCGCGAAGACTTTCCCCCAAATGGTCCGCGCTGCCGCTGCGGCCTATGGTGACGCGATTGCCATTGCACTCGATGGCGAAACAATCGCGAGTGAATCTGCAAGTTTTGCCGAGCTCAATCGCGATTCAGCCGAACTCGCCCGCGGATTGATCGCCAACGGCGTCGGTAAGGGCACACGCCTCGGCTTCATTTTCGGCAACGGTCCGGGCTTCGCGCTGATGCTGGCAGCGATCGCACGGATTGGCGCCATCGCGGTGCCGATCAGCACGATGATCCGGGCCAATGAACTCATCCGTGTGTTGAAGCAGTCCGATATCTCGGGCCTTATCGTGCAGCGCCGTTTCCTGAATACCGATTACGTCGAGCGGCTATGCGAAGCCATGCCGGAATTGCACGATTGCGGCCCGGAACTGCGCATCGCGAAAGCGCCGTTTCTGCGCTGGATCGCTTCGACCGGGGATCGTCTGCCCAATTCTATGCGAAGCCTTGTTTCCTTCACCCATGCTGCAGCCTCGGTAAGCGAGGAGCTGCTGCGTGCCGTCGAAGCAGAAGTTCACGAGACCGATCAGATGATCGAGATCTATACCTCTGGGTCGATGGCGCTCCCCAAGGGTGTTAGGCATCTTCATGGCCCGGTCCTGTTTCGCGCCGGCTACGTGCGTGACATGACGGGGCTTGGGCCAAGCGAGGAGACCGCAGCACGTATGCCCATGTTCTGGGTTGGCGGGCTGATGATGACCTTGCTGCCCGCGTGGATTGCCGGAGCAAAGACAACTTGCACCGAACGGACCATGAACAACAGCCGTATCGCCATGGGCAGCGTACTGGCAGATGAAGATCTGAAGCTGATGGGCCAGTCCAAGCCGTATTGGGGCTTGGGAATGAGCGAGACGCTGGGGCCCTATTCCTATGGCGACGAACTGCGCGCGCCCGGCTATCCGATGTGTGCGCCGATGGACCATTGGGCCGATCGATACGACGTGCGTGTCGCCGGAGAGAGCGATCAGCCCGTCCCCGATGGCAAAATCGGGGAAGTCCAGGTGAGGGGTTATGCGGTGACGCCGGGCTTACACAAGCTGGAACGTCTCGATTACTTCACGGCTGACGGTTACTTCCGCACCGGAGACATGGCGCTTATCGAAGGTAGCCGCGTTAATTTCATCGGCCGCAGTGGCGACATGATCAAAACCGCAGGCTCCAATGTCGCGCCTGCTGAGGTCGAGATGGAGATGCAAGCGCTCGACGGGGTTCGTCATGCCTATGTCGTCGGCCTGCCGGACCAAAAACGCGGCCAGCAGCTCGTCGCCGCTGTAGTGCCCCGCGAAGGCGCGAGGCTTGATTTTACCGAGATCGAAGCGAAGCTACGAAATCAATTATCGAGCTACAAAGTGCCCCGCGCCTATGTCGAGATCACGGTCGAGGATGTTCCGATGCTCCACAGCAACAAGATATCTCGCCGCAAGCTGGAAGCGCTTGTGTCGAAAAAGCTTCAGGCTTCATAGCCATTGACCTGCTTCCCGAATCCTGGACCGTTTGGAGCTGGAAAATTCCAGTTATGAATGGAGGGCCAGGATACTGTGTGAGCGATGAAGAGGACCAAGTTCAGCGAGGCGCAGATCGCGTTTGTGCTCAAACAGGCTGAGGATGGCACCTCGCTCGGTGAGGTGTGTCGCAAGGCCGGGATCAGCGAGGCGGCGTTCTATAATTGGCGTAAAAAGTACGCTGGGCTGATGCCGTCGGAGATGAAGCGGCTGCGTCAGCTCGAGGAGGAGAATGCCAAGCTGAAACGCTTGGTGGCGGACTTAAGTTTAGACAAGGCGATGCTGCAGGATGTCGTCTCGCGAAAGCTCTAAGGCCTGATCGGCGGCGCCAGCTGATCGATGATGTTCGCAGAACTTGGCAGGTCAGCATCCGGGAGAGTAGGAAATATCGGCTGAACGCCAGAAAGGGTCGGGAGCTGCCTTAACCCGGGCGGCACTTTCGATCTCCGCCTATCGTGAAATACTCTATGGTTCCGGACTGTCGCAAAGGTCCAACGAAGCAGACTTACCGGGCCGGGAGTTCAACAAGCGCCTTCAGCTGCGATACGGGTATGACGGTAACGCTTCCGATCTTTACGATCTCGATCGTTCCATCGGCGATGAGCTCGTAAAGCTTGGACCGTCCGATGCCGATCATGCGGCAGGCCTCCGGGATGCGCACTGCAAGCGGTTCGATCATCGGCACCGGCGTGGCGCTCTCCTCCGGCCTGCTCACTGGAAAGACCGCAGCTTGATAAGAGCCGGATCAGACGTGCTGCTGGCCGGCTTGCCTGCCAGCCGGTCCGCTACCTCGTCGATCAGCTCTGCAAAGAGCTTGGCGCCGACCGCCTGAGCTTCACGGGACGGCGGCGTCTGCGCCGACGAGACCAGCTGGTGACGCACAACCCGAGCCATGATCTCCCACACAAGCGCCTCGTTGCGACGCAGCCAGTCCAGGTTGCGCTCGATGCGGGCAAGCCGGACACCCGTGGCCTCGTCGGTCTTGGGCGCCTGCCGCCGCGTGAACCAGGCATCGAGCGCTTCGACCAGGATCTCCGAGCGCGCCTTGCCAGAACTCTCCGCAATGTGCGCGAGCCGCTTGCTCATGTCCTCGGGCAAGAACAGCTGGTGACGGGTCTTGTAGGTTCGGGCCATGGCACCTGCTCGAAAAGTTAGGTGGTGACGAACCGGCCCAGGGGAAAACCGGTTCGCCACCGCGCGCCAGTATCCTGCCGCGTACCGATTTCGAGAATGGCCCAGATGGGGTCAGATGGGCTCGGTTCGATGCCGCTCGTGCGTGGGCGCCACTACATGCCGATGCTCGGGCCACGGCTGCGCCCCAGCGACCAACTGATCGAGCCACTCTCGCGCATCAGCCCCGAGACGCTTCGCCCGACGTACTTCTCGAGCTCAGGCCGCCA
>NZ_JBFNXR010000032.1:0-7989 GCF_040813635.1 Novosphingobium rhizovicinum
CCGGCCTTGCCCGATCTACGGTGCGCGACATGGTCGTGCGCTTCGAGCGCTCGCGATTGTCGTGGCCGGTTCCGCCCGAGATCAGCGACGCGGATTTGGAGGAACGTCTGTATGGCGCCTCCGACGTGAAGCCGGGCGGCGCAAGCTGCCGGAACCGGACTGGTCCGTGGTGGCGCGGGAGTTAAAGCGCAGGCATGTGACGCTGCAGGTACTTTGGGAAGAGTACTACGCTGCACATCCGGACGGCTACCGATACAGCCGATTTTGCGATCTGTTCCGCCGCTGGGAAGGCCGCTTGCCGCTGGTAATGCGCCAGAACCATGCCGGTGGCGAGAAGCTATTCCTCGACTACGCCGGCGACACGGTGCCGGTGGTGGTCAACCGGCGAACCGGGGAGGTTCGCGCCGCCCACATCTTCGTCGCGGCAATGGGGGGATCGAGCCTGTCGTTTGCGCCGGCGACGTGGACCGAGCAGTTCCCTGGCTGGATCGAGGGTAACAATGCCGCCTTCGCGTTCTTCGGCGGGGTGCCGCAGTTGCTCGTTCCCGACAATGCCAAGGTGGCGGTGATTGCCAATGGGCAATGCCGTTGGTGCGCGTGGTCGTCTCATCGGACGCGATGATCCTGGCCGTCAGCAACTTGTCGGTGATCGCCTTCGTGGCTGCCGTCATTCCGGCCTCCATGCGCCGGAAGGCGTTGGCGATCGCCCCTTGGAGATGGTAAGGCCGAACAGTTCTGCGGCTATGCGCGACAGGCGCTCGAAGCTGACATGGTGGCTGTGATGCAGATAGGCCAGCAGCGACCGGATACCGCGGTCAAACGGAGTGCCCGGTGCCATGCCTGCCGGCGCCTCAGCGCGATAGAGCCGCCCACAGCTCCCACAGCGCGCACCGAACAATTCGATGCGGGTCACAATCGGGCGGATCGGCGGCAGGTCTATGTGATCGTAGCGGTGACGGCAATGCTGGGTCTGCGAGGATACATCGGTCCCGCAATGGCAGCAGCTTGCCGCCATCACGCGTTCGGTTTTGTCCGGCGTCTCGGCCAGTGGGCGGTGCTTGCCTTCGCGCGGCGGGCGCTTGCCCGTCTTGGGCTTCCCGCCTTTGCCGCCCGCGCTTGCCGACGTCGTCCTTCGAAGGTGGAATATGCGAATTCTTCGAGGTCTTGCGCGGCTTGCCGACCAGGGATTCCAACTCGGAAATCCGTGCCGCCATCCGCTCGATCATCTCGTGCTGCGCAAGCAGCAGCTCGTTCTTCTCGGCCTCCGTCAGAATATTAAGCGGCGGTGGTGACATCCGTAGGGGGAATCAGCCAACCGACCTCCGCGCAAGACTTTTTTGCCAACCCCGTGAGCAATCACGGCGCTGCTACTCGATCACGAGGCGACGTACCGGAACGACCGGCGTCTGGCCCTGCGGCTGCGTCACGCCAAACTGCGGCACCGCGCGGCGCCCGAGGATGTTGATTACAGAACACCTAGGAGCCTCGATCGCAGGCTCTTCGACATGCTTCTCGTTATCAGGCTCCTAGATCCTACATGGTCCTGACGTTAAGCCTCGTGAAGGGCAGCAGCCTGCTGTCAGGATTCACCCCGCAAACACTGTTCCGCCGGGCGTTTAAACTGGCGGCAGTTCCAGAACATCTTTTCGAAGTTGTTCTCGCGATCGTTCAGATAGCTGAACGACATGGTCTTGCGCTGTGCAGGCAGGAAGTCAGCCGATTTGCTACTCGGCACCTGGCTTGGATCCGTCCAGCCAACGAACCAGCAATATGCTCGATCGCCACAAGTACGTGCAGCTAACGCTGGAAACTTCTCGGCGTTCTTTGACGAGAGTGAAACGAAAAAGATGCCGTCATCCTTGGCTTGAGACTGGGCATTCGTGAACGCAACTTGCGAGGTCCCTTCTGTTAGCTCATCACTTCCGTAAGCGTGATGCTCGGGAAAGCGTGAGGCGAGCTGCTGGATTTGCGGTTCTACACCCGTCGCCGCGTACCGAAATGCTGGTGGGGTACCCCACCAACCCGTCCAGCGGAAAAAGAGGTGCGTATCAACAGCGACAACCTTGTCCAAACTGGAGCTCCAGTAGGGGACCACCCAGTCGGTATGGTAGTGAGTGGCTTGACCGACCGGCTTGTAGACGCTGCCAGACAGTGCAGCATCCGCTACAATTCGTGCGCGGTGCCAAAACGGCTCAGCGTAAGAGCGCTTCAGCGCGCCATCGCATGTGAAGGTAAACTGACACCCCGTTTTCCGTTCGGAACCTTGGAAAACAACGCCGCAAACACTCTTGGGGAAGGCCGGATGCCGGACTCGGTTGAGCACCACCTGAGCCACTGCCTTCTGCCCTATAGGATCATCGCCCGCTTCGTAGAGCACAGCTGCCGCCAGGCAGTGGAGTGCACGTGACCTGTCCCCGGCGCTGCCAGGGAATTTAAAGGGCTTGGCCGGTGGATTTGGTTCACTACTGAACGGTACGGCAGCGTTGAAGGCCTGTGCATCAGCTGGCTGAACGGTTTTCAGCGTGACTGGCCCCACCTCGGGCACTGCGGTCGAGGGGCGTACGCGTTTGTTTTCTCTGCGTTCCGTTTGAGCCTGAGCCTCGAGCGCCGGTGCCTTCATGTTGATAACGGAGAAGGCCGCCAAAGACGCAAGCAGCAAGCAGGCAACAAGGAAGCTACCTAGTGCAGCTGGTTTCTTAGCCATTCTGTAAAGCTGAGAACTGTCGATCATGGCTGCTTCATTAGTGCCACCAAGAGTTGAATTCGGCCTCTCAAAGGTGCGGCGCAAGGAAGGGGCAGTCGCCTCTACTCGTCCATGCTGTCCTTTCCAGCCTTAGTATGGACTGCATGTCAACGGCCTCTTCGGCAGAGCCATACGCCGACAGGGCGATTTGAGCCCATCAAATGGTAAAAGGATCTCCTAGTGCGCTTCAAGCGAGCCCAGCGCATCAAAACTGATTGCTGAACGCCCAGCCAAATGGTCATCCCGATCCTGATGTGGCACGCCAATGCATTTGGCGCATGGCACGCCATTCATGTTTCTTCTAGTTCCTGCGGCTTTTGAACACGCAATTTGACCGCAGCGCCTTGGGCGGCGGTACTGAACCTCGTTTCCTCTTCCTGCATGTATCGAGGACCACGGTAAAACGACGATCCAGCCTGATAACCGCTCAACCAAGCGGTACGCTTTTCTCCTCCGGGATACGGATTGTCCGATGCTGACAAGCCCGCCTGTGCCGCTTTGATACCCCATACGTGCGCGTGATTGGCTTCGGTCAATAGAGCTTCCTGGTTCATGCGCTTGCCTGATCCGTGGCCTAAGGCCTCTATGCATACGCGTAAACCCGTAGATTTACCGGGGCAGTTACGCAAACCAGCGTCTGCATCAAAGTCGGAGACAGGGGCTTCGTAGGTCGCGAACGGTTCGACAATCTCCAAGCCCCTGTCTTGCGCCTCTGAGGTCGTCGCCTGTCTCTTGTCGGATAATGGTCCTATCAGCGTCTTCTCAGCCGAGGCTATGATCCGGCTGCAGGTGACCTGCACCCGGAAACTTTGCGATGTTTAAGTACGTAAGGGCGCAAAATATGATTATAGAACAAAATCAACAGACTCCATCCTGTTCGTGAAGCCATATACGTGCAGGGTAAAATCTGAGACATAATCTCCGTTCACGTCGACTTCGATCAAAGCGAAGCTATTATTGTCTGCATCAATCATTTGTTCGTACCGAAGCTGCCCTGCACTTCCGGAGAAGCCACTCATGCCGATGAAAGAAATCGCCTGATTGCCACTCTTGCTCAGGTTGCCATCGATTGCGGCTAGGTTGATGATGTCGATGCCAGAGGTGAAGTCAGCAATCACGTCAGGGTTGGAGGATGTGCTATCATTCAGTGCGAATTTGAACACGTCCTTGCCCGGGCCGCCACTTAGCCAGTCGCCGTCCAATCCCCCGGTCAGCACATCGTTGCCGTCACCACCCCAAAGCCTATCCGCCCCTGCGCCGCCATTGATCTGGTCGTCACCTGCGCCGCCGTGAATAGCGTTGGAGCCTGCATTGCCGGTAAGGACATTATTGAGGCTATTCCCGTTGCCTGCGACATCGTCCTTTCCGGTCAGAAGCAGGTTCTCGACATTGGAACTGAGCGTGTAGCCGGAGATGCTAGCACGTACGGTGTCCGTGCCTTCGCCGATGCGCTCGATTACGACATCGCCTAGATCATCAACGTAGAAGGTGTCGTTGCCCGCGCCGCCCTCCATGTGGTCCGCACCTGCGCGGCCATCGATCTGATCGTTACCTGCCCCGCCGATGAGCGTATCTGCCCACGTGCTGCCGGTCATGGTGTTGTTCAACCCATTGCCGATCCCAGTCTGGCCGCCCGATCCAGCCAGGACCAGCGTCTCCATGTTATCACTGAGCGTGTAGCTGCTGATGAGTGATCGAACGGTATCGGCCCCACCGTTTACTGCTTCTTCGACGACATCATCGGAGTCATCGACGTAGTAGACGTCATTGCCCAAGCCGCCGCGCATGATGTCTGCGCCTGCGCCACCGTCTAGCGTGTCATGACCTTCGCCACCTTCGATCTCGTCCTCACCTTCGCCGCCATAGAGAAAGTCATGACCTTCGCCGCCGTACAGTTTGTCATCGCCAGCTCCGCCATAGATCCGATCCGTACCCGCTAAGCCGTACAGAGCATTCGCGCCAGCGTTGCCCGTTAGCGTATTACCCAATTCATTGCCGATGCCCGATAGGTTAGCTGTACCACCGAGGATCAGCTTCTCGACGTTTGCGCTGAGGGCATATCCGTCGAGTAGAGTCTTGACTGTGTCGGTTCCTTGGCCTGCTTCTTCAATCGTCAGATCACCAAAATCGTCAACGATGTAGATGTCGTCGCTAATGCCACCCAGCATTTCGTCGGCGCCCGCTCCGCCGTCCAGCGTATCCTTGCCTGCACCGCCGATCAGAACATTGGCCAGACTATTTCCGGTGAGCGTGTCACCGTGGTTAGTTCCGATTAGGTTCTCGACATCGATCAGCTTCACGTTGCCTGCGCTAGACGAGGCTACACCCTTTTCCAGATTGGCAACGACCCGACTCCCAGAACCCGAGAAATCTGCAGTGTCGATGCCGCTGCCACCGCTCATTGTGTCATGGCCACCACTGAACACAAGGCGGTCGTTGCCCCCCATTCCGCTCAATACGTTTGTGCGGGCGTCACCTTTGATCACGTCGTCGTGATCGGAGCCGCGCACGTTTTCTATGTTGATTAGAACATCACCCTCAGCATCGCCACCCTTCTGATCTACCGCGGTCAAATCGATCTGGACGCCCGTCGCTGAATGGGCGTAGCTAGCTTCGTCGCTTCCCAACCCGCCATCAATATGATCAGCACCTCCACGGCCTTCAATTACATCGTTGCCATTGAGTCCAGAGATCTCGTCAGCACCATCGCTGCCCATTAGCGTGTCGTTGCCGTTAGTGGGCAGCGGAGTGATGCTTTCGACCGTGGGTTTAACAGCTGGCGTCGTGGTCGCGACATCCGCAGCGATATGCTTCTCGAGCACGTCGAGCTGCACACTCTCGCTGCCGTCCTTGTTTCGGAGCGCAAGCGGATAGTCGCCCCACCACGGCCCAGCGCCCCAATAAGTTGCTTCCAAACCGGCATCACGAACTGCAGTAAGGAAGTTGTCGAGCACTTCGAGCCAACGTGGATCGTTGTCCGGTACAGCAAACTCGCCGATCATGCCTTCGGCTCCGCGACTTGCGAGCCATCCAACAAAATCCTGGATCGCCTTGGCGCCCATCTCTGGAGTCGCGCCCTGCTGATCATAGGTTTCGGCATAGGTGCCAGAGGACCAGCGGTCGAAGTAGATATGGGCTTGGTAGACGATCTTGTCCGCTGGATCCCTGATGTCCAGACTGCTGTTATTCTTCGTCCAGTTAATGGCCCCAGCCCAAGAGTCGCCCTCGACATAGATCCGTGTGTCCATGTCGACGGTCCGGATCGCATCAACCGCTGCCTGTGCCGCAGCGGGCCATACATGAGAGCCGCCCATCTTATTCGGCTCGTTCATGAGATCGTAGCCGTAAGTGGCTTCCTTATCGCCAATCGCGCCAGCCAGCTTCGTCCAGAAGTCGGCGAACTGCCCTATCGGCACATCATCTGAGCCTATTTTTGCTCCCCGGTAGCTGCCGAAATTGTGAATATCGACAATCACCTTCGCCCCGTGTGCCTCGGCGTTATCCAGGAAGTTTAACAAACGACCCAATTCAGCCGGATCGAGCTCTCCATTCGCTTCTGGTTGAAGCCTTTCCCAACGCACGGGCAGGCGGATGAGCTCGACCCCGCGGTCAGTGTAGTATTTTATGTCAGATGCTGAAGGATATATGTAGTTCCAGCCATACTTGCCTCCGGTTCCACCGAACTCTGCACCTGAAAGATTGACGCCTATCATGTTGGTAAACCCCCGAAAACTTTGAGGGCTAGATACTGGCGGCTCACATCTTTTTGCTCGCCAAACTCGGTTAACGAGGCCTTAGGCTTTAGGATCGGTATGACTTAAGGGCGTATTGGGCCTGTATGACGGGAACACGGCGTCGAAAAAATTTCATCTAAATGCATGGATCCGCCGAACGCAAGACACTCGCGGCATCGTGACTGATCCGCGTCGCGTCAGGAGCAGCAGCTCTTCAAGGTCTCCAACTTTCCTACGCACCGCCTGACCTGACCCCCAGCTTTCCTCCAGCTGGGATTAGAGCCGGGCGGTTGTTTTGCGCATGAGCGCGGTTGAAGCAATGGGCTGCGCAGCGGAGCCCGTAGGGCGTAGCGGAGCAGGCCATTGCTGTTGCAGTTCGGCGGCGAACGCCGCCGGGGTGTCGTATCCAAGGGCCGAGTGCGGCCTCTCCCGGTTGTAGTCTTCCACCCACGCGGCGATCTCGGCGCGGGCGTGATCGAGGCTGAGGAAGAGCGTCTCATTGAGCAGCTCATCGCGCATGCGGCCGTTGAAGCTCTCGACATAGCCGTTCTGCATCGGCTTGCCGGGCGCGATGTAGTGCCACTCCACGCCAATTTCCCCGCACCATGCCAGCACGGCGTTGGAGGTCAGTTCCGTGCCGTTATCGCTGACGATCATCCCCGGCTTGCCACGCTTCGCGATCAGCTCGGTCAGCTCGCGCACCACCCGGCGCCCGGAGATCGACGTGTCCGGCACCGCTGCCAGGCACTCCCTGGTCACGTCATCGACGACGTTGAGCACACGGAACCGCCGGCCCGACGCCATCTGGTCGTGCACGAAGTCCAGGCTCCAGCGTTGGTTCGGCAGGGCCAGAACCGGTGCCGGCGCCCTCGCGCCGATCGCACGTCTGCGGCTGCGCCGCCGCCTGACAGCCAGTCCTTCCTCCCGATAGATCCGCTGGGTCTTCTTCCGGTTGATCATCACGCCCTCCCGGCGCAGCAGGATATGCAGCCTGCGATAGCCGAACCGCCGGCGTTGGTTCGCCAGCTCGCGCAGCTTCTCTCTCAATTCGGCATCGTCGGCCCGCGTCGAGCGGTAGCGCACGCCCTTGCGATCGGCACCAACGACACGGCACGCCCGCCGCTCGCTCATCCCGTGGCAGGCCCGGAGATGAGCCACAGCTTCCCGCTTGGCGGCGGGCGTCACCACTTTTTTGACAGAAGATCCTTCAGCGCAGCCTGGTCCAGCATCGCATCGGCCAGCAGCCGCTTGAGCTTCGCGTTCTCGTCCTCGAGTGCCTTCAGCCGCCGAGCCTCGGATACCTCGAGCCCGCCATACTTCGACTTCCAGTTGTAGATCGTCGCTTCCGACACCCCGTGCCGGCGTGCCAGGTCTGCGGTCTTCGCCCCTGCCTCGGCTTCCTTCAGCACGCCGATGATCTGCTCTTCTGAAAACCTCTTACGCTTCATCTCGTCCGTCCTTCCATGGACCGGACTCTAATCGAGCGTGGAGGAAAATCAGGGGGTCAGGTCA